>JAMFRX010000721.1 GCA_026224995.1 Puia dinghuensis | reverse complement strand
GCAATTTGTCGTTTGTCCCTATGATATCTGCGGGTATTTCCTGGAGCTGGCGACATTCTATTTGTTCCTGCGCTATTATGAGCGGAATTACCGGATAACGATGCTGTTGGTGGCGGCCCTGGTGATCCTTGCAACTATTAACCGGGAATCTTCTGCATTGACCGTCGCATTTATTGCGACATTGCTGATATGTCGGTTTGGATGGACCGCCAAGGCTATTTTAGGTACTTTGCTGCTGGGGGCAGTTTTCCTGGCAACCTATTTCGGGTTACGGTTTTTCGTCGGCCCGGATGTTTCCCCCGAGGCGGACAGCCGTCCCGTCATGGACTTCTTCCATAATAACCTGACGTTGCCCACCGACTTGCTGGGAATACTCTTTTGGATACTTATGTTATACCTGGCGATAGCGATATCCAATACCAAGAGGAATAGGATTGCCATCTGTTGCTTTCACCTGCTTTGCCTGCCTTATGTCTGGCAATGCCTGACTAAAGGTATTTTGTGGGAGCTGCGTCTTTATGTGCCCATATTGCTGGGTAGCGTGATCATGAGTAAAATAGACATGTCCGATTATTGTTGGCCTGCCGGTAAATGGGCGTTGGCGGGTAAATCGGCCGACGCTGCGCGATGAGGCGGCTTTGTTGCAACTAAGGCGGATAAATAGTATATTGCCGTTTAAATTTTGGTCAATCAATGAAAGTCAGAAACCCTAAGAACCGGTTCGATTTATCTATACGTCGGGAAGATCGCGTGTTGGAAGTTGGGGGTGGACATAATCCGCATCCGCGTGCGAATGTTGAAACTGATAAATTTACGGACAGCAATTATCACCGGAGCGCTGATTTCAAGCTTTTGGAGCACCAGGAGTTCGTGCCGGCAACGGGTGAGGCCCTTCCTTTCAAGGATAAGGAGTTCGACTATGTGATCTGCTGTCATGTGCTGGAGCATGCGGAGGATCCACATCAGTTTCTGCAGGAGCAGTTCCGAGTGGCGAAAAGGGGGTATATCGAGGTTCCTTCGTTGTTAGGGGAGGTGCTGGCCGCGCGGGAATCGCACAGATGGATATTACATGAGCATAATGATGTATTGTATATCGTGGACAAGCAAAAGATCAATTTCCAACCCGGGTCCGTCAATCTGATGGAACTGATGCAGGATTATTTGCCCAAACATTCCATTGGGTTTAAAATGGTAGAACGGACGCATGCCAATCTAATGACTGTGCGGATCGAATGGAAAGATAATTTCAACTACGTGGTCGATCCCACTGACCCCGCGATCCTGCAATATTTTACCTCCCAATGGAAGGAAAGCTGGGGACCTGACTTTTTTCCCGAGAAGTCCATGGGCCAGGAGTTCAAAGATTCCATGGCTGCGTTCATGGATATCACCAGGAGCGTTTTCCGTAGCAAGGTCCTGAAGAAAAAATAAGTTTTCCTGGTTGTAAAGCGGGGCTTAATAATCGTTTGTGATAGGCCAGGGCTTTAGTTTTCGTTCAAGGGTGACGATCTCGAATTTGTTTTTGTCGAGGCTGTCGAGAAAAGTGCGGTGATAGTAAGCGAAGATATAGTCCTCTTTTTGTTTGTTTCGGACGAGGGCGGGCTGGTAGGAGTCGATGAAGCGAGGGTAATCGAAGAGTTGTTTATAGGCTTTGTAAATGAATATGCCGCTGCGGAAATAGTCGGTGTTCTCCGGCAGGATGAATTTGGCGGTATCAGTGACGATCTCGCCGCCATAGAATGTTCCCACCATATCCGGCATTAGTTTCCAGAAGGTATTTACGTCGAAGGAGGCATGGTTTCTAACGCCATGTTTAACGGGTTGGGCATGTGCCATCAACGTGCTGTTGAGGCCCATCAGGTCGACGGTATTGCCTTTGTAAATATAGGCGAAGCCACCTGCCGCAAGGATGCCTACGCTGGGGTAACGGCTGTAATCGGCGAAGGTCTCGTTCTCTTTCTCAGCGATAGTCCGGCCATTGCGGGCGTGGAAGAACTCCGGGGAGACGCGTGGGGCGACATATTTCTCTACGGTGGTAAAGTCATACCAGGTGGCTTTGGCGACAAAAAAGATACTGAAGCATAAAGCTGCCGTGAGCAGGAAGCGGAAGGCTTTGCCGTTGATGGCAAAGTGGCCGACGTGGCTGTTCCAAAACGTGTAGTTCAGTGTCGAGGCGTAGAGCAGTGGGAGGATGCATTGGTAGAAACGGGCGAAGATAAAATGGTCTCCTCCTGTGAGTACCGGGATGGCCAGTCCGAAAGCGATCACGCAGAGGAGGACGGCCTGGGCCTTGTCGTTGGGTGTCAGGACGATCCGGCTGCCCTGGCGTTTCCACTGGAGCAGGAGCAGAATGGCCGATACGGCGCTGAGGGCTACCGCGAAGGCTGCCTGGGGATATTCATAAAGGAAGGTGTGGAAGTAGACGAGGCCGCGCACGAGGTTGTCTTTGGTGCTGGCGGAGACTTTGGCGTAATAGGTATTGGGGAACGGATAGCCGAAGTAGGAGAGTCGCCAACCTATAAGGGCGGCGAGGGTCACCCCGTAGGTCAGGGCGGGGATAACCGTGAGAAGGATAGCTTTTTTGGGTTTTTCCAGGGTGAGTTGTCGAACGAAGAACAGGGCGAGAAAGAGAAGGCCGTAGGCGATGCTTTCGGGCCGGGTGGGGATGAGGATGGCCAGCAGCAGGCAGAAGCGGAGCAGGTTGGGTTTCTGTTGGAGGAGGAAGCTGTCTGCCAGTTCCAGGGTCAGGCCGACGATGAGAAAGAGCCAGAGGCCTGTCTCCATGAGGTTCATGATATTCCATTCCAGGAATCCCAGAGGAAACAGGAGCAGGGCCATTATGATGAGGTCGGTGTCCGTGAGTAATTTATCCAGTGTTCCGTTGCACCGCCGCACGAAGAGCAGTACGCGGCAAACGGTGATATAAGTCAGTGCGAACCCAAGCAGGAAGAGGAGCCAGACGAAGCCTTCGCCGGCGAGCTTATAAAATACAGCGCCAATGAGGGTCCAGAGGAGGGAGGTAAAGCCTTCCACGCGTTCGCTGCCGATGTTCCAGACGAAACCCTGCCCCTGGGCGAGGTGTTTCATATAGACGAAGTAGATGTTCGCGTCGTCGATCCCGTAGGTGGGCTTGTCATATCCGTACCAGTAGATCACCAGGGTAACCAACATCGAGATCAGAACGAAGCCGTATAGGGAGATCCTGCTGTTTAGACGCATGAAGGGGGATTTGGCGACAAACTTACGAAAAAGCCGTCCCCGAAGGAGACGGCTTTTTTAATTTTAAAACTATCTTTTTTACGGAATGAGCACTTTGACCGGCATCTGCTGGCCTTTGAACGTGGTTACATTCACGATATAGATGCCGCTTGCCAGATCGCTGAGATAAAGCTTGCCTGCGTTGAGCTGACCTTTCCGGACGGTTCGGCCGTCGACGGTGGACAAGGTGTAGAACTCGTTGGACCCGCTGAGCAGGCTTACTTCGGCGCTATTGCCACCGAGGGCGAACCAGACCAGCTTTTGGGCGTCGCCCGTGGCGAAGACGACGGTCCTAACGGCGCTGTACATGGATTTGCCATCGAGGTCGATCTCATCGAGGCGATAATAGTTGAGGCCTGTTGCGGGGGTTTCGTCCGTAAACGTATAATTCTTTGGTGAGGTGGAGTTGCCGGCGGCGGCGACATCGCCGATAGCGCTGTAATGGACCCCGTCCGTGCTTCTTTCCACGCTGAAATCATGGCTGTTCTCTTCCTGGGCTGTTTGCCATTGGAGGAGGGCTTTGCCGCCGGCGCCGGTGGCGGTAAAGCTGGTGAAATTCACCGGCAGCGGGACGATCGTGCTGAGGACGAAATTGGATGTGGTGCCTGTGAGCGTGAAGTTCTCCAAGGTGGCATTATTGCTGTTGGCCGTATTGTCGATGGCTGTCAGCAGGCCGGTGTTATCGTTGCTGGGGTTTCCCTGGTCGAAGCTATACAGGGCGTTCAGACCTGGTTCGTTGCCGAAGAGGGAGACGCCCATATAGCTGGTGATCTGGGCCGGTGTGAGCTGTGTGCTCCAAACGCGGACCTCATCTATGCTGCCCTGGAACAGTTCTGCGTCTACTCCGGAGGTCTTGGAGACGCCGATATCGAATGTCATGCCGGTGGCGGTGCCAAATGCTTCGGCGATGGACCCCACCGATGTGCCGTTGACATATAGGGTAGTCTGCGAACCGTCGGTGACCCATGACAGGTGGGTCCAGGCGCCGTTGGGGATGGTATAGGGCACTCCGGCGTTCAGGCCGGCGAAGTCCCAGGTTTGGAAGATGGTGCCGTTATACAAACCGACCGCTGTGCTGGAGACGTGGAAGCTATAGCGGCCAGTGCCCCCCGACCGGTTGCCGACGATCTCCATAGCCGTGGTATTCAGGGCGGTTGGGTTGATCGAAGCTTCGACGGTGCCGGTGCTGATATCGAAGGCGGCATTCGGCTGGGCGATCACCTGGTCGTCGACGCCGTCGAAGCTGAGGGCATTGCTGCCGAACTGGACGGGTGAAGCAACCCAGGCGGGGCTGTTGTTGAGGGTGCCGTCCTGTCCGGTGGTAGCGGTTCCGTTGCCCATGGTGGTGCCTGAGCCTTCGTTCATCTGGTAGTCGGCGATCAGGCCGGCGGTATTGTCGGGGACGCCGCCGTACATTGATTGCTTGACCTGGGCGGCGGTCAGCGCTATGGACCAGACCCGTATCTGGTCCACGGTGGCGGCCAGGTATTCGTTAAACCCGGTGAATTGCTTTCCCACCGTAAAGGTGCTGCCACCCGTGTTGATGCTATAACCGGTGGTGGAGCTCTTCGCGACGCCGTTGATATACAAGGTACCCGTGCCGGCGGCATTCGTCAGGGCCACGTGTGTCCATTGGTTAAGCGGTGCGTTAACCAAGGTGTTCTGCCAGTTGTCTCCTGCACGAAACTGCCCGGTAATATTACTGGTGCCGATGTAGAAGCCTCCGCCGGTCTGGCCCTGGGAAACGAACTCCTGGGCGGCGGTCCCGATGCTGGGCATGAAGTACCAGAACTCCACGGTGAAATCTCCCGATGTGGGAACAACATAGGCCGGGGTCGTTACCGTGGTACTTGTGCCGTTGAAGCTGAGGGCTGTGTTCTGTGCGGAAGTGAGGAAATAAGAAAAAGAAGTCAGGACGACTGTAAGGGTAAATTTCAATCTCATTGGGATGCGATTTTGGTGGCTATAATTAAAGGTAAATTGATGAATCAGAGCATTCAAGAGGAGATTGGAGCAATCTGCAGAGGGTATTGGAGATTAAGGCGGTGGTGACAAATGTAGCACAAAGAAACATAAGGTAATTTGAAAAATACCCATAATGAGGTATTTTTTTATTCGGGAAAAATTCCCAATTTGTGCCGGAATCAGAATTAAGGAATTGAAATAATTTTGATTTATGAAAAATAGTCCGTATTTTTACGAAGCTTTTAGCCTGCCATATAGTAGATTCCTCTGGTAACATGACGCTTAGCATGTAAAAATTCGGTCTAATCATCCATCCTTGAAATTCCTCTTTAGTCTAAGAATCCCATTAACAGGCTTCCATCGTAATCCACATCGCTATTTGCTAAAGCCACCTTCTTTTCGAAGTGTTACGTAATAACGCCAATACCTCTGTGCCAGCCACTTTATTTCCATTGCCATCCTAGAAAGATTTGACCGTCGACTTAACCCTTAATGCAACTTGGTAATGAAAAAGCAAATTTTGGCAATTGATGATAGTAAGGCTATTAGGTTCCTTCTTCAAACTGTTCTCGGAAAAGATTTTCAGGTGGTTTCCGTTCCGGACGGGTATTCGGCGATGTATTGTCTTTTGCATCGTCCTCATCCCCACATGATCATTGCCGATCCACAGCTGCCTGATATGGAGAATTGGGAATTGATACAGCAACTTTCTACGAGCGGATTATATGGCCATATTCCCCTGGTAGTGCTTAGCGCGCTGGACAGGGTAGAGACCGCGCAGAAATGCCGGGAGTATAGTGCGGCAAAATATTATCTCAAGCCTTTTAATCCTATAGAGCTACTGGGGGATATCACCAGTCTCATGAATTTGAAAATGGAGAGCGCAACGTGACCTTGGCACATATGAAAAGCATCTGAACCACCGTATTTATGAAACCCTAAACCTGATGTATGGACTTACTGTTTGCACCCAAGACTGATTTCAAGGAAGCGATTTCCTCAAGGTACAAGATCAGGCATTACTCATCCTCGAGGCTGATGCCTGTAAACTACCAGTATAGTGGATTCTACTATATTGGAAAGAACAATTCCCACATCGAGAAGCTGGTCAGCATTTACATGCGAGGCTATGCATCCGATGGGTTGGATAATGCCAGGAACGAGCTGCTGCGCAGCGTAAGCCAGGAAAAAAATATTCTCCCCGAAGTTATTATTTGCGCCGCGACTTATGATCATAAGGCTATTCGCCAATTCCTTCAATTCCTGCGGATGCATCCCAGCTTTTCCTGTATTCCTTTTATATTGGAGGGAGAGGGGCTTTCGGAGAAGGGGCTGATGCATTACAGGAACAATACGAGGCCGGACGAGATCCTGCGGCTTCAAGGCCTGGATGAAGCGACATTGAGGCAGAAGGTGAAGTTCCTGCGTAAGGTCAAATCTACCGGTGGCGCTGTAATAGTTCCCCGTATCGAGGAAAATGGCAATACCGATCTTCATTTTGCGCCGCTATCCAAAAGGGCATTTGATATCCTGGTATCGGGCACGGCATTGATGGTACTTTCGCCGCTTTTTTTGCTGATCGGTGTCCTGATCCGGATGGAGTCTCGCGGGGCTGTTTTCTATATTTCCAAGCGGGCGGGGAAGGGATACAAGGTCTTTAATTTCTTTAAGTTCCGGACGATGGTCGCGGATGCCGAAAAGAGAATGAACGAGCTGACGCACCTGAACCAATATGTACCGGACGCAGGGGTATCGGTGTTCTTTAAGCTCAACGACGATCCGCGTATTACCAAAGTCGGAAAGCTCCTTCGGAATACGTCGTTGGACGAGCTGCCGCAATTGGTGAATGTTTTTCTGGGTCATATGTCCCTGGTTGGAAACCGGCCGCTGCCGTTATATGAAGCCAAGGAGCTGACGACAGACGATTATGCTGCCCGATTCATGGCGCCCGCGGGCATCACGGGTCTCTGGCAGGTAAAGAAAAGGGGCAACAAGGATATGTCGGCCGAGGAAAGGATCAACATCGATATCATGTATGCCGCCAAGTGTAATTTCGCGACGGATCTGTGGATAATCGCCAATACGCCTTCTGCATTGATGCAAAAGGCCAATGTATAGATAGCATCTACGACCGAAAGCCTTTTTTTATGTCACATGATCACCCTTTAATAACAATCGTCACACTGAACTACAATACAGCTTCAGTGACGGCAGCCTTCCTGCGGTCGATAGCAGAGGAAAATACGTATCCCAACGTAGAGGTCATCATGGTCGACAATGCCAGCAGGGAAGATCCCACAGACGTCTGTCTGGCAGCCTATCCCGGTGTCAGGATCATCCGGAACAGCGAGAATTTAGGGTTTTCGGGTGGCAATAATGTCGGGCTGAAAGCGGCTTCCGGCGATTACTTCTTCATCGTAAATAATGATACCGAGTTCACTCCGGGCCTGTTGGAAGGGCTGCTGGAGGTTTTTGCTTTGCGGCCCGATGCGGGGATCGCCTGTCCCAAATTCCACTATTTTTTCGATAAGGGCAGGATAGAGTATGCCGGCTACGGGCAGATCAGCCTGCTGACCGGCCGAAATGGGATGATCGGCCATGGGGAGAAGGACCTCGGTCAGTACAACGAGATGCGGGAGACGTTTTACGCGCATGGGGGCGGCATGCTGGTGCCCAGGAAGGT
Source organism: Puia dinghuensis (assembly GCA_026224995.1). Classification (GTDB taxonomy): domain Bacteria; phylum Bacteroidota; class Bacteroidia; order Chitinophagales; family Chitinophagaceae; genus Puia; species Puia dinghuensis_A. Next base: position 1,801 of record JAMFRX010000721.1, on the reverse strand, counting down.
AGTCGAGGAGGTAGGACTGATGCCGGAACAATTCTTCCTGTATTATGAAGAGCTGGACTGGAGCGAGCAGATGAAGCGAAAGGGGTATAAGATCTACTACCAGCCGCATTCCCTGATCTATCATAAGGAATCTGTCTCGACGGGCAAGGCGAGCGCGCTCAAGACATTCTACCTGACGCGCAACCGGATACTCTTTATGCGGCGGAATGTGTCCCGGCCCGCGCTGCTGGTCTTTGCGGCCTATTTTCTTTGTTTTACCATACCCAAGAATAGTCTTGCTTTTCTGGTAAGGGGCCAACGTCAACATCTGCGCTCCTTTTGGAAGGGGATCTTTTGGCAATTTAACCCTACCATACAATTTTGAGCATGCAACAGGGCAAAAAAATACGAGTGCTGGAAGGTATCCGCCAAGGGAAGATCGGCGGTGGGGAAAGCTATCTTTTGGGCCTGGTGGAGAACCTTGACCGGAGCCGGTTTGAGCCGGTGGTCCTATCGTTCACGGACGGCCCGATGGTGGATCGGCTACGGGCGCAGGGGATCAGCACGCATGTGATCCATTCCGAACGGCCTTTTGACTGGCGCGTTTGGAGGAAGGTAAAGGAATTTGTGCGGGAACAGGAGATCGATCTTGTGCATGCACATGGGACCAGGGCTAATTCCAACTTGTTCTGGGCGGCTAAACGACTGAAGATCCCGATCCTCTATACCTGTCATGCCTGGTCTTTCCACCCCGATCAGAATCCGCTCGTGCGGAAGCTGCGGATCTGGAGCGAGGATTTCCTTACGTCGAAGATGGATAGAAATATTTGCGGCAGCCAGGCAAACCGGGATACGGGGCGTCGGCTGTTCCGGAAATTCGATGCGGCGGTCATTTATAATTCCATCGATCCGGCGCGTTTCAATCCTTCCGGGAAGTATAAAGACATTCGCAAGGAACTGGGCATCGGAAAGGATGAGATCGTGGTAGTGTCCGTGGCGCGGTTCACCCTGCAAAAGCAGCCGTTGAAGCTGATCACGGCCTTTGCGCGGGTGGCCAAAAAGGTGCCGGGTGTGAAATTGTTGATGGTGGGTGAGGGTGAGGAGCGGGAAAAAGCGGTGGCCCTGATCCGCGAGCTGGGGGTGGAAGATAAAATAGTTCTTCAACCTTTCAGGATGGATGTTCCCGATATCCTGGCTGCTTCGGATATATATGTTTTGCCGTCGCTTTGGGAGGCCTTTCCGATCGCGTTGCTCGAGGCCATGTCAATGGGAAAGGCGGTGATCGCCACGGCCGTCGACGGTACGCCGGAGATCATCCGGGATCAGGCGAACGGCATCCTCATCGGGACGGAGGACATGGAGGATCAGCTTGAAGCGGCTATTCTGCGGCTGTGTGTAGATAAGGAACTACGGAGCCGGTTGCAGTTGGAGGCCGAGAAAAGCATATATAATAAATATAATGTGAAGACGCTTGCCGAAAAAAATCAAGAATTGTATTTGAGCGTATATTCGGAAAATAATCGGTGAATTTTGTAATTCTTTTTGTTAAAAATTTAGAGAAACCTGAAAAAGGTGATAACTTGTGCCGGATTCCTATCTACGCTGCATGTATATCCATTCCTTAGAGTTACAAACCAATCCATTTCCTAGATCTCTTTTTCGTCGGTGAATGCCGAATCTCTTCGACAACATTAAGAATTGCCATCCTATTTATTAGTACCGTTGACGCAGAACAGCGTGCCACAGCTGTAATCCATTATTTTAATGTAAGCCGAATTGATCGAAATAAATAGCGTTTAAATACCCCCTATACTTTAAGTAT
>JAMFRX010000720.1 GCA_026224995.1 Puia dinghuensis | reverse complement strand
TTCCGACAGACTATAAAAAAGTATTACTGGAAAAAGCAGGCCGGCCACAGAGAACAGCTCATTGAGAAAATCCGGGCCGCCACCGACGACGGCCCGGCCTTAACTCTTGAGAACGCGGAGTCGGCTCTCATGTGTGACTCAGCCACTCCGTTGTTCTCTGTGACCGAACTGCCTCCAATTGACAACTATTAAAATCGCGAGATCTACAATGGGTAAGCACACCGGATTTCTGGAATTCGACAGGCAACATCCTTCCAAACGCCCTGTACAGGAGCGCAGGAACGACTACAAGGAATTTGTGAACAGCTATTCCGGTCAGGACCTCAACAAACAGGCCGCCCGCTGCATGAACTGCGGCATCCCCTTCTGCCACCACGGCTGCCCCCTGGGCAACGTCATCCCCGAATTCAACGACGCCGTCTACCACCAGCAGTGGAAAGAAGCCTACGAGATCCTCTCTTCCACCAATAATTTCCCCGAGTTCACAGGCCGCATCTGCCCGGCCCCCTGCGAAAGCAGCTGCGTCCTAGGCATCAACCAGCCACCCGTAGCTATCGAAGAGATCGAAAAACACATCATAGAAATAGCCTTCGACAAAGGTTTCGTAACGGCTAACCACCCCACCGTTCGCACGGGTAAAAAGGTCGCCATCGTAGGCTCCGGCCCCGCAGGCCTCGCCGCCGCCGACCAGCTCAACGCAGCAGGCCACTCCGTCACCGTCTTCGAACGCGACGACGAACCCGGCGGCCTCCTCCGCTACGGCATCCCCGACTTTAAATTGGAAAAATGGGTCGTCGCAAGACGCATCCGCCTCATGGAAGAAGCAGGCATCACCTTCCGCTGCAATGCCGAGGTCGGAACAACCATCAGCATCAACGACCTCCTCCGGGAATTCCACTCCATCGTACTGGCAGGTGGCTCCACCATACCCCGCGACCTGCCCGTGCCCGGCCGCCACCTAAAAGGCGTTCACTACGCCATGGATTTCCTTAAACAACAGAACAAACGCGTCAGCAATATCCCCTTCACCCAGGAAGAGCTCCTCGCCACAGGCAAGAACGTCATCGTCATCGGCGGCGGCGACACCGGCTCCGACTGTGTCGGGACATCCAATCGCCACAAAGCGGACTCCGTAACCCAGTTCGAGCTGATGCCCAAACCGCCTCACACCCGCACGGCATTCATGCCCTGGCCGACCTACCCCATGGTCCTCAAGACCTCCTCTTCACACGAAGAAGGCGCCGACAGACACTGGGCCATGGCTACCAAAGAGTTCCTCGGCGACGACCAGGGTAACCTCAAAGCCCTCCGCACCGTAAAGCTGGAATGGAAGATCACCGAAGACGGCAGGGCTACCCAGTTCACGGAAGTCCCGGGCAGCGAACAGGACCTCCCCTGCGAACTGGCCCTCCTGGCCATGGGCTTCGTCCACCCCCAGCACCAGGGACTCCTCAAAGAGCTGGACATCGAGCTGGACGACCGCGGCAATGTAAAAGCTTCCGACCGGAATTATCAGACCAGCATCGCCAAAATATTCACCGCCGGCGACATGCGCCGCGGACAATCCCTGGTGGTCTGGGCCATCAGCGAAGGCCGCGAATGCGCCCGCAAAGTAGACGAATACCTCGTCGGCTCCTCCCTCCTCGAAAGAAAAGACCAAAGCCTGATAGCTTTATAAACGCCTTACACACCATTAAAAAAAAGCCGGCTCCCTGCAGCCGGCTTTGCTTTTTTCTAATTTACGCCCCGTTATTTAGATTGATTCTATTTTTTCGGTATATATAATATTTTACACCAAATGGTGTCTATTTTGGCTAAATTAGTATGATATATATCATATTTAACCAAAACTAATGCGTTCACGTCTGCTCCTTTTCCTGGCATTGCTCCATTCACTCTCAACCCTTTACGCCCAATCCTCACCCGATTCTACCCACCTCCCAGCCCTCACCATCTCCGGCGCCGCCGATGTTTATTACCGCTATGACCTCGCCCGCAACACCGCCAACAACCTCACCAGCTTCACCCACTCCCAGGACCAGTTTAACCTGGGAATGGCCGAGATCAAAGTGGAACACAAGACCGCCCGCGTAGACATGGTCGCCGACCTCGGCATTGGCCCGCGCGAACGCGAATTCGCCTATACAGACAAAGGCATCGCCCAGGCCATCAAACAGCTCTACCTCAGCTACTCTCCCGCCCAATGGGTCAAGCTCACAGCCGGCACCTGGGCTACCCATCTCTGTTACGAATCCCCGGACGCCTCTGCCAACCGCAACTATAGCATGTCCTACCTCTTCTCCAACGACCCTTTCTCCCACACGGGCGTAAAAGCCGACCTCACCTCCGGCAAGAACGGCTTCATGATCGGCATCTCCAATCCCAGCGATTACCGCACCATCCCCCAGGGCGGCCACGACAACAAGAACATCATCGCCCAGTACAGCTATTGCCCAAGCGACAACCTAAAGCTCTATTTCAATTACGTCGGCGGCCGCGACATCGACAACAACCGCTCCCATCAATACGATCTCGTCCTCACCGCCAGGACCAGCAAGCTCTTCAGCCTCGGCTTCAACGGCACCGCCAACCGCTCCAGCCTCGCCACGGAAAAATATACGACCTCCCGCTGCTGGTGGGGCTCCGCACTCTATCTCAACCTCGACCCCAAACCCTGGCTGGGCCTGACCCTGCGCACCGAATATTTCAATGACAAAGAAGGAGTAAAGCTTCCCGCCCCCGCCAACGTGACGGCCACCACCCTGTCCGCGAACTTCAAATGCGACGGCTTCACCTTAATACCGGAATTCCGTGTCGACCAGGCGAACAGCCCCAACTTCTTACATACAAACGGCTCCCCAGCCCACACGGCCGCCAGCTTCCTGCTGGCAGCCGTATACGCATTCTGAACACAATCCCAGCTCCGCCTGATCGCCAATGGCCCGCCTCGCCGGCCAATCCTAAAACCGAACGATCAGATCCATCGCCGCAGTAAACTGATTCTGCTTCGTCCCATTGTCATAAGGCGTCACATCATCAGCCCAGGCCCGCTCGAACCTCACCTCTGGCCGGATCCTGATCATATCCGTAAAGAAATGCACGAACCCAACGGTATGGCTGGTATACATGGTCTTGAAACCCGTCCGGTTCGCCTGCGGATCATTCAACAGGTCATTCCGGATGGACAGATAATCCTTCTTGGAGAACAACACCTGGAAATAGTTGACAAACCCCTGCGTCGTAGCCGCACCAGGTATCAGGGTCCCGGCTCCGACTCCTTCATAAAAATCATGCCCCGGCCCGGTGATCACCGTACCGCCGGTAAGCGCATGATACTGCCACATATAATAGGCCTCCGTCATCATATGAAAGGTCTCGTTGAACTTATGCCCCCAGGTCATCACGACCATCTGCAGGTCGTCATGCTGATTCTTGTAGTCGCCATTACCCAGCGAATTGATCCCCCCATACAGCGAGTTGTTGTTATTCTTCGACACCCACCGCGCCATCAACAATCCATTAAGCTGCGCTGAATTGCTCCAGGGCGCCATATCGTTGCCGAAATGCGCACCCACTTCCAACTGCCAGTAAGAGCCCAGTTTGAACGTCGCCTGCACCCCCGTGAACGTATAAGGGTCCACCGTGAACATCAGCGAATGTGAATACAGGTAATTATCCGTCGCCCACTGCGCCTCGATATCGGCCGGGG
>JAMFRX010000088.1 GCA_026224995.1 Puia dinghuensis | reverse complement strand
GGAGTTGCGGAGCGAGCCGCCGCGGTGCCCGCTGGTGCCGAAGGCAATCCGTTGGTCGGGAACCGAAGGATCGGGTATCCCTGAATAATACGCCGTTATAAGCGCGGGTACATTGATCAACGTGGAAAGATCGGGAAGCTGCCCCGCCAGAGGACTTATAGCCATAAGTATGCGTTTGATTACCCCTAAGTTCCGTTACTTTTAGGGAATCACGTGATACATACAAAGGTTTTTAATGTAGATTTCATTTTGGGGAAGGAATGCCACGATCTTAGGCAAATTTCCCCAGCACCTTTTGCATCTCGACGGCTATCTGATCATTGCATAGGTTCCCGATGCTGCCCTCATGCGTATGATGCAGCTGCTGACTATAGTCGAAATGGAACTGCCCCTGGTCTATCTGATTGCCCACCTGCTTGTAAGCATCCCGGAAAGGCACTCCCTTATTCACCAGCTCGTTCACGGCCTCCACGCTGAACAGGTATTTGTATTTTTCATCGGTTAGAATTCCGTCCTTTATCTCAATGTGCGAAAGCATCAGCCGTGTCATCTGCAGACAGGCCTTCCCCTCTTCGATGGCCGGGAACAGGATCTCCTTGGTGAGCTGCAGGTCCCGGTGATAGCCGGAAGGCAGGTTATTGATCAGCAGGGTGAGCTCGTTGGGCGTGCTTTGGATCCGGTTGCATTTGGCCCGGATCAGCTCGAAGACATCCGGGTTCTTCTTGTGCGGCATAATGCTGCTCCCCGTGGTCAGCTCCGCCGGGAAGGAGATAAAGCCGAAGTTCTGATTGATATACAGACAGCAGTCCATGGCCAGCCGGCTTAACGTGGCGGCCACTGTGGCGAGACCCATGGCGACGATCTTCTCGGTCTTGCCACGGCTCATCTGCGCATAGACGGAATTGTAGTTGAGCGTGCGGAAATGCAGCAGCTCCGTAGTCATGGTCCGGTTCAGCGGAAAAGAAGAGCCGTAGCCGGCGCCGCTTCCAAGCGGGTTCTTATTGGCGACCTGGTAGGCCGCAGCTAGGACTTCCAGGTCGTCGACCAGGCTTTCCGCATAGGCGCCGAACCAAAGCCCAAACGACGAAGGCATCGCGATCTGCAGATGCGTATAGCCGGGCAGGAGCTTATCCTTATGCTGTTCGCTCAGGGTCATCAGCAGCTGGAACAGCTGGGCGACCTCGTCTTTCAGCAGCAGGACCTGCGCCCTCAGGTAAAGCTTTATGTCCACGGCTACCTGGTCATTGCGGCTCCGTCCGCTATGTATCTTCTTGCCCGCTTCACCTATGCGGCTGGTGAGCAGCCATTCCACCTGCGAATGCACGTCTTCTATATCTTTCTCTATCCTGAAAGCGCCGCCACGGATCTCCGCAAGGATATTGTTCAGCTCCCGGTGGATGAGCCCAAGGTCATCCTTGCTCAGCAGCCCCACGGCAGCCAGCATCTCCGTATGCGCCAGCGAACCCAATACGTCATATTCCGCCAGCAGCACGTCGAAATCCTTGTCACGGCCTACCGTGAAGGTCTCGATAAGGGCGGAAGTGCTCGTGCCCGCCTTGCTCCACAGCTTATTTTCACTCATATAGATAAAATTACCGGTTTCAACAGATCGATATACCCCCGTACCCCGCCGGCTACCTCTTCCAGCAGGATATACTCATCCGCCGTATGGCTGCGCGCCGAGTCGCCCGGCCCCGTCTTCAGCGCAGGAAAAGGCATGAGCGCCTTATCGCTGGTAGTAGGACTGCCATAAGCGGTCCTTCCCAGCCGAAGCCCCGACTGCACAATAGGATGGTCCACAGCGATGCCCGAAGAACGCATGCGCAGGCTCCGCGGCGTGACCTCGCAATCCACGGCTCCCCGGATAATGCCCAGCAGCTCCTCGAAAGTATAACATTCGTTCACGCGAACATCTACCACAAAATGACATTGCGACGGGACTACATTATGGGCCTTATTATCGGTGTCGATCACGGTGACGCTCATTTTCACAGGGCCCAGCAGCTCCGAGACCTTTGGCGCCCGGTAGCTATGGAACCATTCGATAGCCTTTATTGCCTTATAGATCGCATTCTCGCCCTCCTCTCTCGCCGCATGCCCGGCCTTGCCATGGCTTACACAGTCCAGGACCAGCAGTCCCTTCTCCGCCACCGCCAGCTGCAGCTTCGTAGGCTCGCCGACGATACCCCAGGCTATCTTCCCAAGCTCGGGCAGCAGCAGCTCTATGCCGTTATGGCCCGAGATCTCCTCCTCCGCCGTCGCCGCCAGCAGCAGATTATACAGGAGCCCTTCCTGTTCGTAGAAGTAGAGAAAAGCGGCGATCAGCGACACCAGGCACCCACCTGCGTCGTTGCTGCCCAGGCCATAGAGCCTCCCCTCTTTCACCAGCGGTTCAAAGGGATCGAGCGTATAGCCCTTGTTAGGCTTTACCGTATCATGGTGCGAGTTCAGCAGAATAGTCGGCTTGGCAGGGTCGAAGTATTTGTTCTTCGCCCAGACATTGTTCTGCAGCCGTCCCGCCCGGATGCCTTTCGACTCCAGGTAGGCGGCGATGATACCCGCGGTCTTGCCCTCCTCCTTGCTGAAAGAAGGTTCGGCGATCAGCCGCTTCAAGAGCTCAAGGGCTTCCGCCTCTAGTCCGGCTGCCCGTTCCGGCCCGCTTTGTATAGGACCGTTTGCGCTACTCATTTTGTATTGTTGTTCCCGATTTACCCGCCAGCAGCAAAGGAAGCTGCTCCGCCTGGCCGATGATCACCCTGGCCACGCCTTGGCGCAGGGCCGCAAAAGCATTGTCCAGCTTGGGGATCATGCCGGCGAAGATGACCTGCCGCGCTTTCAGATCGGCATAGTCCGCGGCATTTATGCGCGGGATCACCGTGCTCTCGTCCTCTGCATCCAGCAGCACCCCGCTCTTCTCGAACGAATAGATCAGGCTCACTTCAAAGCCGGTGCTCAACGCCCGGGCCAGCTCCTGCGCGATGGTGTCCGCATTCGTATTCAGCAGCATCCCCTTCCCGTCATGGGTAATGGGCGCGAATACCAGCGTCTTGTCCAGCAACAGCAGGCTCGTCAACAGACTCGTATTCACCATGTCCACATCGCCCACATAGCCGTAGTCGATGCTGGGATGCACCCGCTTGTGGCTGAGGATGGCATTGCCGTCCGCACCCGTGAGCCCCATGGCGGCACATCCCCGGGCCTGCAGCTGCGCGACGATGCCCTTGTTGATCGTCCCCGCATAGACCATCGTCACGACCTTCAGGGTCTCGGCGTCAGTGATGCGCCGGCCATCCACCAGCTCCTGCTTGATCCCCAACCCCTCCGCCACCTTGGTAGCCAATTTGCCGCCGCCATGCACCAGTATCTTCTTCCCCGGTATACCCGCAAAGCTGTCGAGGAAGGCCGAAAGCCTCGCCTCGTCGTCTATGATATTGCCGCCTATCTTGATAATGGATAATTGCATCGGTTCATTTTTGTCGGGCCCGGATCATCCCCTCGTACCCGCCGTTTATTTACGCTCCTTGCCCCGCAGGATCTCTGCCAGCACCGCCTGCGCCGCCCACACCCGGTTCGAAGCCTCCTGCGTCACGATGCTCGAAGGCCCGTCCAGGATCTCATCGCTCAGCTCCACATTGCGCCGCACCGGCAGACAATGCATGACCTTGGCATTATTCGTCAGCAGCAGCTTCTCATTGGTCAGCATCCACTCCGGATCATTGTTATAGATCTTGCCATAATCCTCGTAGGTGCTCCAGTTCTTCACATACACGAAGTCGGCATCCTTGAGCGCCGCGTCCTGGTCATGGGTGATCGTCCCTCCCTTGGTAAATTGCGGGTCTAATTCATAGTCTTCCGGGTGCGTGATCACGAAATCGGCCTTGCCCCAGGCATTCACCCACTGCGAAAAGCTGTTGGCGACACATTGCGGCAACGCCTTCACATGCGGCGCCCAGGTCAGCACGATCTTCGGCTTCCGTTTCTCCTTGAACTTCTCTGTAATAGTAATGATATCCGTCAAGCTCTGCAGCGGATGCAGCGTCGCGCTCTCCAAACTCACCACCGGAATACCCGAATATTTGATGAACTGGTTGATGCAGAGCTCGCTGTAATCGTCTTCCTTATTCTTCAGCGAAGGAAAGGTTCGGATGCACAGGATGTCGAAGTAATTGCCCATGACGGGCGCCGCATCCTTCACATGCTCTACGGTATTTCCGCTCATAATGGCCTCTTCCTCGAACTCCAGCGCCCAGCCTTCCTTATCTACATTGAAGATGATCGGCTCTGCGCCCAGGTTCTGGGCCGCTATCTGGGTCGACAGCCGGGTACGCATGCTGGGGTTGAGGAACAGCATGCCCACGCGCTTGTTGGCGCCAAGACTCTTGTCTTTCAACGGATCGGCCTTATAAGCCAGCGCGCTGCTCACTAAGGAGTCGATGTTGGTGACATCGGCGGCGGAAATGAAATTCTTCATATGATTATTTTACTGCGACACTTTCCCAAGTTGGCCACCGGCCAACTGACCGACAGGTCAGACTTCGGCGGTTTCCATGGCCAATATCTCCTCCTGGATGGCTTCCAGGAACTCATCCGCATCTTTTTTCCGCAGCGCCAGGCTGGGCAGCAGGCGGATCGTATTGGGCTTGGCCTCACCGGTAAAGATCCGCTGACGCCAGAGCAGGTTCTTCCGCAGGTCCTTCAACGAATCAGGCACATCGAAACCGATCATCAGCCCCTTACCTCGCACCCGCGTCAGCTGCGGGATCTTCTTTAATTCCTCCATCAGGTAAGCCCCCGTTTCGGCAGCATTGGCCATCAGCTTCTCCTGCTCTATGACTTCCAGCACGGCCAGCGCCGCGGCACAGGCCAGGTGGTTGCCGCCGAAGGTCGTCCCCAGCATCCCATGCTTGGCCTTGAGCTGCGGAGCTATGATGATGCCGGCAACAGGGAAGCCATTACCCATGCCCTTCGCCATCGTATAGATGTCGGCATCTACACCGGCATAGTCCTGGGAAAAGAACTTTCCGCTGCGGCCATAGCCGCATTGTACGCTGTCGGCAATAAAGACGCTGCCATATTTCTTGCACAGCTTGCTGATGGCCTGCAGCAAAGGAGCCGAAGCCTCATTGATGCCGCCAACACCCTGAATGCCTTCTATGATGACCGCCGCGATCTCATTGCCCTGAGCTTTAAAACATTCTTCCAGCGCCTCCACATCGTTAAAGGGCAGGAAGATCACATTGTCGGTTTGATTTATCGGCGCGGCAATAGCCGGATTATCCGTTACCGCCACCGCCAGCGAAGTCCGGCCATGAAAAGACTTCCGGAAGGCTACCACCTTCTTACGGCCCGTATGGAAAGAAGCCAGCTTGAGCGCGTTCTCGTTCGCCTCCGCACCGGAATTACACAGGAACAGCTGGTAGTCCGGCCGCCCGGATATTTGCCCCAGCTTGGTAGCCAGCTCCTCCTGCAAGGGGATGCGGATGCTGTTGGAATAGAACCCTACCTTATTCAGCTGCTCGGTAACGCGCTGTACATAATGCGGATGCGTATGACCGATAGAGATCACGGCATGCCCGCCGTAAAGGTCCAGGTATTGCTGCCCTTCCTGGTCCCACACGTAGGAGCCCTTGGCTTTTACGATGGTTATGTCGTTGATAGGGTAAACGTCGAATAGTTTCATATAATTCGTTTTAAAATGCGTTTGCTTTCAATTTTAATCCGGTGGTCTCTTCCAGCCCGAAGAGCAGGTTCATGTTCTGAACGGCCTGGCCGGCGGCGCCCTTCAGCAGGTTGTCGAGAGCCGAATGTACGACCAGCTGATGCCCGACCTGCTCCAGCTGGATCAGGCACTTATTGGTGTTGACCACCTGCTTGAGCGAAATAGGCTTCCGGCTCACGATCGTAAAGGGATGATCACGATAAAAATCTTCATACAAGGCCAACACCTCATCCGCGTTTTTCTCACATCGCAGCTGGCTGCTGACAAAGATGCCGCGGGTAAAATCCCCGCGCCAGGGGGTAAAATGCACGGCCGGCTCTCCGCCGGACTGTTGGCGCCCCTCTGCCTTGGGCGCCCGTCCGGCTTCCCCAAGAGACTGCCCCACCTCCTTAAGATGCTGATGCGTCAGCGTCTTATACGCCTGTATATTATTGGCCCGCCACGAAAAATGGCTCGTCGTCGACAACGCCTGCCCCGCACCCGTGCTCCCCGTTATCCCCGTCGTATAAACATCCCCCAGCAAACCAGCCTTCGCCAGCGGCAATAGCCCCAGCTGGATGGCAGTGGCAAAACAGCCTGGATTGGCAACGGCCTGCGCGCTCCGGATGGCTTCCCGGTTCAGCTCCGGCAGCCCATAGACAAAAATATTTCCCTCGCCGCTCAACCGGAAATCCTGCGACAGATCGATGAGAAGAACACCCTCGAAGCTGTTCCCGGCTTCTTCCAGGAACTTCTTGGACTCCCCATGTCCCAGACAAAGGAACACCACATCTACGTCGCTATGCCATTCGGCATCGAATGCCAGGCTGGTCTCTCCGGCCAGATCCTCATGGATATCCGAGACGGCCTTGCCCGCATTGCTCTTGCTATGAATAAAACGGATGTCTACCGCCGGATGATTGAT
>JAMFRX010000719.1 GCA_026224995.1 Puia dinghuensis | reverse complement strand
CATCCTGCACTCTGCCCGTCGGCTGGCCGAAACTTCGGAAGAGACGCTCTTCGCCGAAGCCTGGCAACGCCTACAGGAGCTGGCGCGGCTGGGCACCGGCGCCATCGAGATAAAGAGCGGATATGGATTGACGGTAGAAGGAGAGCTCAAGATGCTGCGCGTCATCCGCAAGCTGAAAGAACGATCTTCCTTATCCATAAAAGCCACTTTCCTGGGGGCGCATACCTATCCGGAGGCCTACCGCCAGGACCACCAGGGGTATATCGACCTGCTTATCGATCAGATGCTGCCGGTGATCGCCGGTGAAGGTCTGGCCGATTATATCGACGTCTTCTGCGAAGAGGGGTTCTTCAGTCCCGCCGAAACGGAGACCATCGTGCGTGCGGGGCTAAGCTTCGGCCTCCGGCCGAAGATCCATGCCAACCAGCTGCATCTTTCCGGCGGAGTAGAAGCCGGCGTCCGGCTGGGCGCCTTGTCTGTCGACCACCTGGAGACCATGGATGCCGCTGCCATCGACGTGCTTGCCAATTCCGGGACCATCGGGACCCTGCTGCCTACGGCAGCGTACTTCTTACGGATGCCCTTTCAGCCGGCCCGCGCCCTGCTCGACGCAGGCTGCACCATCGCCCTGGCCTCGGACTTCAACCCCGGCTCTTCCCCCAGCGGCAATATGAACCTCGTGGTAGCCATGGCCTGCACCGGGATGCGGCTTCTGCCCGAGGAGGCGATCAACGCGGCAACCATCAATGGTGCCTATGCCATGGAGCTAGGCGAAGAGCTGGGCAGCATCACGCCCGGGAAGCTCGCTAATCTCATCCTCACCAGACCTGTACCTTCCCTGGCCTACCTGCCATATGCCTTCGGCACTAATCTCATCGGGCAGGTGATGATAAGGGGGGAATTCGTCGATGATCAACGGATGGGCCGGTCCGTTTAAACTAAAACAATAGTATGTTCGGAAGAAAGAAAAAGACCAAGCCAGACTTCCTCGAGACCGTATCCAGCCGTAGCAGCGTCCTGTCGATTGCCGACAATCATGGCGGCCTGGACTTCCTGGTATCTTTCTTCTCTCTGGTCCGCCCCAGCCGCGGGCGGCGGGATGCGGGCGCCAATCTTGCCGGGGTGACGGCGGTCCTGCAGGAAAAGCCCTTCGTCCTCAGCAACCTTCAGCATGCGATCCTTTCCCAATTGGTAAGAGCCGATCTGTCCTCCGCGCTCATGGAGAGCGGCATCCCCCTGGCCCGGGGTTTCTGGCAGGAGCTTTTCGGCCGCCTGCGGCACAAGCTGCTGCCGCCATTGCAGCCCGAGAATGACTTTCTCTTCGTGCTGAACAGGGTGTTCTTCCGCAACAATGACTATATCTGGGTCGAGGACATCCCGCGCTCGGATTGGATCGGCTTCTTCGAGACCCTGGGCCTGTCCCTGCACATCGACGACCGCCGCATCCTGCGCCAGCTGGTGCTGTCGCTGAACACGCTGAGCTTCCAGGTGGCCCAGCTCGGGCTGGAGAAGGAAGTGCTGCACTACCTGCCGGAACAATACCAGGAAGAGAATCCCTTTGTTGCCCAGAACTATCTGGTACATGAGCTGGAGGAGAAGCTCTCGGAGGAGGGTGACCGCCGGGAGGCGCTGGTGGAGCTGGCGGAGAAGATCAACGCCGTCACCGGCATGTGCCACGAATGCATCGACTATGTACGCGAGAACCATTCGCAGCAGGGCGCCAGCCTGCACCAGACCTATATGCTCCTGCTGCTGGCCAACCGCCTGGAACGGATCTCCATCTTAGTGGATCTGCTGGACCGCGATCATCGCTTCGACACCGGCCGGTTCGTGGATCTCTTTCGCATGCTCCTCCGGAACGAGAACCGCAAGAACAGCATCCTGGAGTTCATGTCCCAGTCGCTGGGCTACCTGGCTTACCAGATCGCCGAGCATAAGGGGGCGAAGGGCAATAAATACATCACTTCCAGCTGGGCCGAATACCGGGCCATGCTCACGAGCGCCATGGGCGGCGGCGCCTGGATCTGCCTGGTCGTGCTCATAAAGAACCTGCTGATCAAGCTGCCGATGGCTATCTTCTGGCATGGCTTTGCTTATAGCGTCAACTACAGCCTTGGCTTTATCCTGATCGAAGAGACCCATACGACACTGGCGACCAAGCAGCCGGCCTTCACGGCCAGCGCCGTAGCCAGCTCGCTCGACACACGCAAGAGCTCCCACCAGCCCAATCTCTACAATTTAGCCATCACCGTGGCGAAGGTCAGCCGTAGTCAGATCGCTTCCTTCGCCGGCAACCTGATCATCGTATTCCCCGGAGTATGGCTGATCGCCTGGGGCTATGAGAAGATCTTCGGCCACAAGATCGTCTCGGGCGCTGCGGCCCTGAAAATGCTCAGTGACCAGCATCCCTGGCAGAGCCTCAGCCTGCTCTATGCCTGTAATACGGGAGTATTCCTCTTCCTCAGCGGCATCATCGCCGGCTATGTCCAGAACAAGATCCGCTATGGGCATATCGGGCGTCGGCTGCAGACCCATCCCATCCTCCGGCTGTCCATCCCGCAAGAGCGGCTGCGCCGCATCTCCATGTATGTAGAGAGCCATGCCGGCACGCTCATCGGCAATATCTGCCTGGGCTTCTTCCTGGGCATGGCGGGCTTCATCGGCGAGATCTTCGGCATCCGCTTTGACATCCGGCATATCACCATCTCCGCGGGCAATACCTCGCTTGCCGTCTATGGGCTGGGCTTCCGCAATGTGAATCCCTGGTATCTGGCTACCGTCTTCGGCGGGGTGCTGGGCATCGGGTTCTTGAACTTTCTCGTGAGCTTCTCGCTGGCTTTCATCGTAGCCGTCCGCAGCAGGGGTGTGAGGCTTAGGGAATATCCGGAATTTTTGGGGATACTGTGGAGATATTTCAGGAGCAATCCATTGGATTTTGTCCGGCCGCGGCGGAGGTTGGTGGAGGAATAAAAGGGGCAACAAAAAAGGGCCACTCAGTGGCCCTTTTTTGAAGATCTTAACCTGCAAGCTTGAATAACAGGAATGTTAGACAGCGGCGATCGCAGGAATACAACACAAAGTTATAAAAATTATTTTTGAAAATTATTTTAATTTTGGAGCTGGATATGCGGTTCAAAAACTTGGATTTGTGGACAATGCTCAGCTACATACGGCCATCTCTCAGCCCCGGTTCTCACGATATTATGTTGCCTGCCATGGCAATACAAAGAGGGCGGTTAAATTATACAGGGCAAATATCCTGCTGTCCCAGAAAATGCACGCACTGATAGGGGTGTTCGAGGTGATTTTAAGAAATTCGATCGATAGATATTTTACCGCCATTAAAGGAACCGACTGGTTGGAAAAGGCGGTTCAGCCCGGGGGGTATTTGGATATTTCGGCCGGCTGCGAGGATTCTTTCCATATTGTACAGTAGGCCATCCAAAAACTGGCGACGGCGTATACACACGATGGGCTAATAACCAAGCTCCCATTTGGGTTCTGGACCTATCAATTTGCAAAGAAGCAATATGCTGCGGCCGGAAACTCGTTGATGGAGATATTCCCCAATCGGCCATTCGGTACGAAACAAAAAGAGGTCTTTCAAAATTTAGTAAGGGTCAATGATATTAGAAACAGGATAGCCCATTATGAGCCTGTTTGTTTCGGCAATGACACCGCTGAAGTCTCGACAATACTTGTTCTAAACCGGTATAATTTGATCCTCGAGCTATTGCATTGGCTTGGCTGCCGTGTCGGAAGAATTCTATATGGGATCGATGGCGTTTCCCAAGCGATATCCGTTGTAAATGCAATTTAATGGTTAAATTGCCGCGCCTGAACGTATAACGATTGCATTAATCAACAACCATAAGTTTTACATGGAGCAGATCATCGAATGCGTACCGAATTTCAGCGATGGCCGCCGGCCGGAGATCATCAAGCAGCTAACCGACGCCATCGAAGCCGTGCCCGGCGTCAGGCTGCTGAACGTCGACCCGGGAAAAGCCACCAACCGCACCGTCGTCACCTTTGTAGGATCGCCTGCCGCGGTGACGGAGGCCGCTTTTCAGGCCATCAGGCTGGCCGGAGAGGTCATCGACATGCGTCAGCATAAGGGCGAGCATCCGCGGATGGGCGCCACCGATGTCTGTCCCCTGATACCCATTGCGGGCATCACGATGGAAGAGACGGCGGCATGGGCGCAACGGCTGGCCGAAAGGGTAGGGACGGAGCTCAAGCTGCCGGTATACCTGTATGAAGCCGCACAGTCCGACAAGTCGCGGAGCAACCTGTCCGTCATCCGCGCCGGGGAATACGAAGGATTCTTCAAGAAGATAAAGCTGCCTGAGTGGAAGCCCGACTTCGGCCCTGCCGAGTTCGACGCCCGCCGCGGCGGCACCGTCATCGGGGCGAGGGACTTCCTGGTCGCCTATAACGTCAACCTGAATACGACTTCCACACGGCGCGCCAACTCCATCGCCTTCGACGTCCGGGAAGCCGGCCGTGTGCTGCGCGAGGGCGATCCTATCACAGGGAAGATCGTCAACGGAGCCGACGGCAAGCCCGTGAATATTCCCGGGACCCTGAAGGCCGTGAAGGCCATCGGCTGGTACATCGAAGAATACGGCATGGCCCAGATCTCCATGAACCTCACGAATATCCAGACCACGCCCGTGCATGTCGCCTTTGACGAGGTATGCCGCGCGGCCGCGGAAAGGGGGATACGCGTCACCGGTAGTGAGCTCGTGGGCCTCATCCCGCTGCAGGCCATGCTGGAGGCCGGCAGGTATTTCCTGGGCAAGCAGCAGCGCAGCGCCGGCGTCGCCGAGAAAGAGCTGATCCGTATCGCCATCCTGTCCATGGGGCTCGATGAGCTCGGACCCTTTGTCCCCGAAGAACGCATCATAGAATACCTGCTGCGCGGGGCGGGGGACGACAAGCTCATAAAAATGCCGCTGCGCGATTTCGCCGACGAGACGGCCAGCGAGAGCCCTGCTCCCGGCGGTGGATCGATCGCCGCTTATGTTGGCGCCCTGGGCGCTTCCCTCGGGACCATGGTAGCCAATCTCAGCTCCCATAAGAAGGGCTGGGACAGCCGCTGGGCGGAGTTCAGCGACTGGGCGCAGCAGGGACAGGGTTACAAAGACGAGCTCCTTCGGCTGGTAGATGCCGATACCCGCGCCTTCAATGCGATCATGACGGCCTTTGGGCTACCCAAGGCCAATGAAGAGGAGAAGGCGGCCCGCCATAGCGCCATCCAGGCGGCTACGAAGATGGCTATCGAAGTGCCCTTGCGGGTGATGGAAGTGTCGGCCGCGAGCTTGCGGTTGATCCGGGCCATGGCGGAGCAGGGCAACCCCAACTCCGTATCCGATGCCGGCGTCGGAGCGCTCTGTGTCCGTGCGGCAGTGCTGGGGGCGTTCATGAATGTATGCATCAATGCGTCGGGCTATGCCGACAAGGCCTTTGTAGAAGCTGTGCTGGCGAAGGGCAGAGCCATCAGGGAGCAGACGATACGAGAGGAAGAGGCGATCGTGAAGATCGTGGAGGCGAAGATAGCGGCCGGCTGAGCATAGCTAGTGCCCTGCTTCCAGCGGCTTATGGAACAGGCTATCCCAGGCTTCCAGGGCCGGTTTCGGCGTGAAGGCGGTGTCTACCACGCCAAGGAAAGCGAAGGGTTGTAGACCCGCGGCCAGCGTAGCGGAGAAGCCGGAGAGCGAAAGGTCGGTGAAGGTGAGCTGAAATAGGCCGATGGCCCGTGCCTCATCAAGCAGCTGCCCTTGGCGGTCGATGTAGCTCTGCTGTAAGGCAAGGCTGCTTTGGATAGCTTGTCCGTTCTGCAGCGGTATATTGGCGGATGTCCAGCCGCCTTCGGACACGAAGACAGGAACAAGATGGCCGGTGACCAACTGGCTATAATAATTCAGCGGCAGGTCGCCAGGGGAGGTATAACCAAGATAAGGATAGGAAGACAGGCCCAGCTCCTGGAGGAATGGGAAATCGGCAAAATCCTGGTCCACGCCCAGGTAAGTTCCATTGCCATTGAGCTTTCCCCAGGCTGTCTCCACCTGCACGCTCACGCTCAAGGGCACTTTCCCGTCGATAGCGCGAACATCGGCGGCCGCTGCCACGGCGGCTTTCACCACTCCCTGATAGATAGAGTCCGGCGCGGCGATCCGGATCAGATTGGTCTCCAGCGCAAGACCCAGGTGGTCGGGCTGAAGGATGCTGTCCGCCACCAGAACGAAGCGACGATATAGCTGTTGGATGGCGGTCTGAGCGATGCTCCTGCCTGCCGCTACCAATGGATCGGAATCTGAAGCCCTGTTGAGTCCGTTCTCCGGATCGATGTACACCCAGATAAGGAGGTGCTTGCTCCGGCAATAGCTCACCAGGCCTGCGTAGTCGTTCTCGACGTAGGCGATGGGGTCTTCGCCTGCCAGCAGAGAATCCCAGGGAACTTCGGTGCTGATGATAGTGGCGTCTGAATGCTGGGGCCAGAGATTCAGCGATTGCATATAGAGGGTATAATCGGGACCGGGGGCCGAGTTGGCGAAGCCGATGCGGTAGCTGCGTGCCGATGCGGAAGCGGCCCGGTGCTTTTGGCAGGCGCCTGCCAGTGTAAGCAGGAAGAGGAAAAATGCTATCGGGCGATGCTTGTGAGGCATGTTACTTTCATAAAACGGTATGGCAAGGAAATTATTACGATCAATGGACTCAAAAAGGAATCCCAATATTCAGATAGCCCAATAGGGAATGACTCTGGTCGTTATACATGGCGCTGAGCTCCAGCGGCCCCAGGGCAAAGTTGTAGGTGAAAGTCAGCGCATAGCCAGAGAGGAAGTCAGGCGTCGTGAAGAAGCTGCTCTTGTCCAGGAAATTGTTGAACAGGACATTGGCCTTGCCCGTGACCAGGACGTTGGCGAAAAGCTGGTAGCGCAGAGCCAGCATACCTTCTGCGATGCTGGCGGAATAGAATGTTCCTTCCCGCAGACCGGCGAAGACCACCTGGTTATGGAACTGGTCCGTGAGGCCGCCGATGGAGAATTCATTCATGATATTGTTGTGGTAGCGCAGGTTAAGGCCGCCTTGCAGGTGTGCCTGGAGGGTATATTTCTCCGCCAGGGGAACATACTGATCGTAGGTCACCAGGATACGCTGGTAGGGGGCAGCCGAAAAGCTGGTATCGTTGCGGGACTGGGAGCTGGCAAAGGACGTGGCTCTTGGGTTCTGTTCGAAGACCTCGTCCGCCTCAGCTTCGAATTTGATGCCGCGGCGCGGGTATACGGGCCTGTCCAGCGTATTGCTCCGGACGAAGAAATAGCTCGTCAGGAACTTGTTGTCTCCCTTGAAATCCAGGCTGGAAGTGATGGAAGGATCGTAGTTGATATACTCGAAACGGCTTCCCAGCCCGGTGGTGAGATCGCGATTGGTCGAATAGCCAAAGCGGCTGTCCATCCTGAAATAGCTCTGGTCGTAGAGGCCTGCTTCCTTGTATTTGCTGTTGTACGTGGTGATCTGGAACTGGTCGAACTGCGGCGCCAGCGTAAACGAAAAATTGGCGCGGCGGCTGAAATATTGCAGGTGCTCGGCCCGGATGCGAAAATTCTGGCCGATGTTGACGGTGACAAGGCTGCGGGAGGTGGGAGTAAAGAAATCCCGGCTCGTCAGGTTAAGGATGGCGCTGATGCCGCTGAACTGGTTGTAGTTGATCCCGATCTTGGCGAAGGTGAGAGGATTCTCCTCGACCGTGAAGTCGATGCGGCTGCTGCCATCGGGAAGGGGGACCAGGGCATAGGTGATGCGGTTGTAGTAGCGCGTTCCGAAGGCCCGCCTCACCAT
>JAMFRX010000014.1 GCA_026224995.1 Puia dinghuensis | reverse complement strand
TGTCATACCAATCTCTGGAATTTTTCGCAGCAACATTATCACGAATGGGTATACCGGGAAGGGGTGATCAATAAAATGGGCGCTCTCATGCCTTCTACAAGCGTTCTTCCTGTTAAGAAATCCACTCTTGCCACGACCATTCCCATCGCCGGCATCGGCCTTCATGACAGCTCTGCTGCCATGATCCCTTACCTGGAGAGCTTCCGTGATCCATTTGCCCTCATCTCCACCGGCACCTGGTGCATCACCATGAACCCTTTTAACGATTCTCCCCTCACGGTGGCTGAATTGCAAAAGGACTGTCTATGCTATATGAGCTATCAGGGCCGGCCGATGAAAGCCTCCCGCCTGTTCGCCGGCTATGAGCACGAGCAGCAGGTCCAGCGGCTGGCGGCCCATTTTCATACCTCTCCCGACAGGGCGGCATCTGTCGCCTTCGACCTGGATCGTATCGCCCTGCTGCGTTCCCGGGAAGCTCCTCCTAAAACCGAAGTCTCGACCGTCACTGCCTCGGGCTTTCATAAAAGAGCGCTCACCGACTTCGATAGCTTTGAGGAGGCCTACCACCGCCTGATCCTGGATATTATGGACCAGCAGGTCATTTCTACCCGGTTGGTGCTTCATGACACCGATACACGCCGTATCTTCGTGGACGGCGGGTTCGGTAAGAACCAGGTCTATATGCACCTGCTGGCGGAGGCATTTCCGGGTATCGAGGTCTTCGCGGCCTCTATACCGCAAGCTACAGCAATGGGCGCCGCACTCGCCATCCACCGGCACTGGAACAGCCGTCCGCTGCCGGGAGATATCATTGAATTGAAATATTATAAGTAGGCCCTCATGCGCGTTGGATTATTCATACCTTGTTACGTAGACCAGTTTTATCCTCAGGTAGGCATCGCCACACTAGAGCTGTTGGAAAAATTCGGCTGTGAAGTCGTCTATCCCCCCAACCAGACCTGCTGCGGCCAGCCCATGGCTAACTCCGGCTTCGAACACCTTACAGGTGGGTGCAACGACCTGTTCATAAAGAATTTTGCGGACTTCGATTACATCGTCGCACCTTCCGGTAGTTGCGTGCTGCATATAAAAGACCATCTACATCATCCCGGGATCTCTGACAAGATCTACGAATTCGTGGAGTTCCTTACCGATGTGCTGCATGTGGAAACGCTCGACGCTTCCTTCCCTTATAAGGTCGGCCTGCACCAAAGCTGCCATGGCCAGCGCGGGCTGAAGCTCGCACAGATGAGTGAGCTCATGGCCCCCCCTTTTTCCAAGCCCCAGCAGCTGCTCAATCTCGTGAAGGGCATTGAGTTCATAGAGCTGGATCGCAAGGACGAGTGCTGTGGCTTCGGCGGCACCTTCTGCGTAGCGGAAGAGGCGGTGTCGGTAAAGATGGGGAAGGACCGGGTAGCCGACCACCTGCACCACGGAGCGCAGGTCATCACGGGCGCCGATATGAGCTGCCTGATGCATCTGGAAGGCATCCTCCGCCGCCAGAAGAGCAACGTCGTGGTTAAACATATTGCCGAGATACTTAACAGCCAGATCACCTATGAGCAGCACGAATCATAAAGATCACGCCGCCCTCGCGGCCACCTTCAATAAAGATGAGCCGAGAGTGGAATGGCATGACCAGACCCTTTGGTGGGTTCGTCAGAAGCGGGATAAAGCCGCTGCGAAGGTACCCGATTGGGAAATCCTGCGGGATACGGCCTCCCGGATCAAGGACAATGTCCTTTCGAACCTCAGCGGCTATCTCCGCCAGTTCGAAGAAGAGGCTACCCGCAACGGCATCACCGTGCACTGGGCCGCCGACGCGCAGGAGCACAATGAGATCCTGTATTCCATCCTTTCCCGCCACAAGGTGGATAAGATGGTCAAGAGCAAGTCCATGCTCACCGAAGAATGTCATCTCAATGAGTTCCTGCACCAAAAAGGGATTGAAGTGATCGATACCGATCTGGGCGAAAGGGTCGTTCAGCTGGCAGGCGAGCCTCCCAGCCATATAGTGCTCCCCTGCATCCATAAGAAGAAGGAAGAGATAGGCGAGATCTTCCACGAACACCTGGGTACGCCCGCCGGAAATTCCGACCCGCAATTCCTGACGCATGCCGCCAGGCTGCATCTGCGGGAGAAATTCCTCACCCGGCGCGTGGCGCTAACAGGAGTGAATTTCGCTATTGCCGAGACCGGCGAGTTCGTAGTCTGCACCAATGAAGGTAATGCCGATATGGGCGCTCACCTGGCCGATGTACATATCGCCTGTATGGGCATCGAAAAGCTGATCCCGCAGCGCCATCACCTGGGGGTCTTCCTGCGCCTGCTTACCCGCAGCGCCACCGGTCAGCCGATAACCACCTATTCCAGCCATTTCAGGAAACCGCGGCCGGGACAGGAGATGCATATCGTGCTCGTCGACAACGGGCGCAGCACCCACCTGGGCCGAAAAGATTTTCGCAATTCACTCAAGTGCATTCGCTGCGCCGCCTGCTTCAATACCTGCCCCGTTTACCGTCGTAGTGGCGGACACAGCTATCATACCGCCGTTGCCGGCCCTATCGGCTCCATTCTTTCGCCCAACCTGGACATGAAGAAATATGCCGACCTGCCCTTCGCCTCTACGCTCTGCGGTTCCTGCTCCAATGTCTGCCCCGTTAAGATAGATATCCACGAGCAGCTCTATAAATGGCGCCAGGTGATCGTTCAGGAGAATGGCGCTCCCATAGGTAAAACAGCCGCGATGAAAGCCATGAACTGGGTACTCTCGCATCCGGGCGTATACCATACCGCCGGGAAGACAGGGCGCTGGTTCATGCTCAACGCCCCCTTTACGGTCAACAATGGCCTCAATGCCTGGTATCGTCAACGTGACATGCCGGAACCTCCTAAACAATCCTTCGGTGAATGGTATAAAAAAAACAAACAGTGATATGAGCAGCCGCGATAAGATCTTGGCTACCGTCCAAAACAACCAGCCCGGCCCCCGCGACCTGCCGCACCACATTCCCTCGGGGCCAACCGCGTCCGTGGACCTTGACTCCGCCTTCATCTCCGTCCTGGAATCCATCGGCGGGTCAGCATTTATCGTGTCGGGCTACGCCCGCATCGCCACCATCCTCCACGAACAATTCTCCGACGCCCACCGCATCGTCTCCGGCTGTCCCCAACTTCCTACCTTCGAAGCAGGCCGCCCCGGCGAGGACCCACACGCACTGGAAAATGTCGATCTGGCTATTCTTCCCGCCCATTTCGGCGTCGCCGAAAATGGCGCCTGCTGGATCACAGAGGCGCAGATGATCGAGCGGGCCCTCCCTTTTATCAGCCAGCACCTTGCCCTCGTCATTCGCCGGAAGGATATCGTAGCCGATATGCATGAAGCCTACGCGCGCATCGCCTCGCTCGAGTCCGCTGCCGAAACCCCTTACGGTTTCGCCACCTTTATCGCCGGGCCTTCGAAGACCGCCGATATCGAACAATCCCTCGTCCTCGGCGCCCACGGCCCGGCCAGCCTCACCGTCTTCCTGATTGACGAACAGCTTTCCGACGCGGGCTTCTTTTAGGACTAAAGCAAAATAGGGTCTTAGTTATACCGCCTGTCCGACAATGAATTGGGCGGCGCCCCAAAAATAATTTGGACATTCAAGAAATTAGTCCAAACTTTAGGTCGTTGCCAGTATGTATGAACATTCTAACAAGTAGAAATTGATTGACCATAAAAGTAAGCTGCCGCTGCACGTCCAGGTAGAAGACTATCTCCGGAAGCTCATCGGCATGGAGAAATTTAAGAACGGGCTCTTTCTGCCCAAGGAGGTAGAACTCGCTAATCGCCTGGGCGTTTCCCGCAACACCATCCGCCAGGCGACCAACAAACTGGAGAACGAAGGCCTCATCATTCGCAAGAAAGGGGTAGGCACGCGGGTCGCGGACAAGAAAGGACTGATGACGGGCCTTGACCACTGGTACAGTTTTACACAAGAGATGCAGGAAAAAGGCATCGTGGTCACCAATCTCCAACTGCGGGTGGAATGGGTCACGGTCAACGAGACGATCCGCAATTTTTTTAATACCGATCCGGACAAGAAGATCCTAAAGCTGTCGAAGCTCAAAGGGGAGGAATCGGGGGAGCCGATCGTCTATTTCGAAAGTTATTTTCACCCGCGCGTTGGGTGCAGCGAAAAAGATGAATTTGATCGCCCGTTGTACCCGATGCTGGAAGAGAAATATGGAGTGGTCGTCTACCGTAGTGCGGAGAATATCAGCGCGCGGGCGGCGGGCGCACTGGCCAGGAAGTTGAAAGTGGAGTCGTCATTCCCGGTGTTGTTTCGGGAGAGATTTGTGTACGATGTCGGAGACCGGCCGGTGGAATACAATATCGGCTATTACCGAAGCGACAAATTCACCTATAGCATCGATATAAAAAAGGGAAGTTTTTGAGACCCTTTTATTTTTTTACTCGATCGAAGTATGTTCAAACATACATACATATTAACCCTGACGACATATTTCAAAACACCCTTAAACCCGCGCTGATCGCGGACCAAAACAAAAAACGCTGACTGCCACTATGTCTAAACATACTAACGATAAAGACCGGGATCGGGGGGCATCTAAGGGCCTGAACGGGGGAGCACATAAAGGCTCCGAGGCGGGCGAAGCGAAAGGCCCGGATGGCGGCATATTGAATGGCCTGCGTCTCGGCGTCGACATCGGCGGAACGCATATTACGGCGGCCCTCGTCCGCGACGGGGTGCTGCTCCCGGAGACCCTGCGCCGCGCAGCGGTCGATCCGGCGGGGAACGCGGGGACACTGCTGGACGATTGGAGCGGGCTGATGAATACAGTACTTTCGCTTGCTGCCAGCTCTGTAGAGGCTGGCGCCAAGGCAATGGACGCGGCAACCATTGGCGGCGCGGTCAAAAGCATCGGTCTCGCCATGCCGGGGCCCTTCGACTACCCCAACGGCATCTCGATGATCAGGGGGCTGGACAAATATGAAAGCCTCTACGGCCTCAATATACGCGAGGGATTACGAGATAGGCTCACCCCAACCGACATCCCCATCTGCTTCGAGAACGACGCGGCCTGTTTTGGACTTGGAGAGGCAAGGACGGGTGGGGCGCGACGGTTTAATAAGATCATCGCCATCACGCTGGGCACGGGATTAGGTGCCTGTTTTATCGACAGGAAGAACCTGGTGACCACGGGTACGGGCGTGCCGGCCAATGGCTACCTGTACAATATTCCCTTCAAGGACGGTATCGCGGAAGATGCTATCTCGGCGCGCGGGCTATTAAAAGCCTATCCGGCAAAGGATGTACGGGCTATCGCGGAAAATGCACCGAAGGATGCTACCGCGGCAAAGGCCTTCGCGACGCTTGGTACCGATCTGGGTCTCTTCCTCGCGCCCTGGTTAAAAGCCTTCGAGGCTGATGCGCTGATCATCGGGGGAAGCATCTCTCAGTCCTACATCCTCTTCGCACCGACAATGCAGGCGGCCTTCCAGCAGAAAGGGGTGGAAGTCGCGGTCGTGGTCTCCGAAAATACGGAGCATATCGCCATCGCGGGCGCGGCCAGCCTGATGACGCCGATGACAGGTGAAACGGTCCCGGCACGGAAATCGATGCAGGCGCTGCTGCCCAAAAGGGTAGGGAGCGCCCCATCCGCAGCCTACAACATCTATCCGGCCGAACCGCTCGGGACGGGCCAGATCGCGGAAGGCTATACAACCCTTGCCCGTTGGATCATCGAACAAAAACACGCCCGACTTGACGGCTACGCGGGCATAGACTGGAACCTGGTCCGGACGAACCTTTGCACCGCGCTAAGACGCGAAGGCGCCAACATCCTCTGGTTCGAAACCAGCGCCTGGCTAAAGCCGGAGAACGAGATCGACGAGCTGATAGAACCCTTCCTCGGCGAGCCGGGTTCGGTCTGGGGCACAAAGACAACGCTGGAGCTAAAGGATCTTTTTTCTGCAACGCTCCTGGATTGGACTCCGGCGGTAGATGGGGATGTTATTGCAATCCTCGCCGGCCCCGGCGCCGGCCTCATCTCCTGGCAAACCCCCATCATCTACCTCGACCTCCCAAAGAATGAACTCCAATACCGCATGCGCGCGGGCAGCGCCACCAACCTCGGCGGCAAGACCACGGGCCCCAACGCGGAGATGTACAAACGCAGCTACTTCGTCGACTGGCCCCTCCTTAACCGACATCGCCGGGCCATCAGCAAGGACATCGCCATTGTCGCAGATGGCCAGCACGAAGACAACCCCAACTGGGCGCCGATGGAGGCGATCCGCCGGGGTATGCGCTCCATGGCTTATAACCTTATTCGCGCGCGGCCCTGGTTCGAACCGGGGGTTTGGGGCGGCCAATGGATGAAACAACATTTCCCGGCGCTCTCACGCGACGAAATAAACTATGCCTGGAGCTTCGAACTTATCGCCCCGTAAAACGGCATTTTCTTCGAAAGCGACGGCGTGCTGCTGGAAATAGCTTTCGACTGGCTCATGGAATGGG
>JAMFRX010000087.1 GCA_026224995.1 Puia dinghuensis | reverse complement strand
CCATCCCCGGCATCGAAAGAGCCGGCAGCGGCGGCCCGACCCCCTCCACCGAAAGCCTCAACACTGAAGATCTATCCTATTCGGATGGGAAAAAGAAGCTCAAGCAGCAGATCGACATCCGCTATGGCGACAGCAACTTCATAAAAATATACCACCTGCCCCTCCTCGCCGGCCGCAACCTCCGGCCAAGCGACTCGACCACCGAATTCATTATCAATAGGTCATACTGCAGCCTGCTCGGCTTCAATGACCCCGCCGCCGCCATCGGCAAGATCATCATGGACGGCAACCAGCCTGTCCCTATCGTCGGCGTCATCCCTGATTTCCACCAGGCATCCATGCATACCCCCATTAAGCCCCTGGCCATCACCTGCTCCTTCCAGACCCAGTTCTATCTCCACCTCGCCCTGCAGCCACAGGCGCCCGGCAGCAACAGCTGGAAGTCCACCCTGGCCCAGGTCGGCAAAGCCTATAAAAGCGTCTACCCCAACGAGGAATTCACCTTCGAATTCTTCGACGAAAGCATCGCCAAATACTACGTCGCCGAGCAACGGCTGTCCAAGCTGCTCCAATGGGCCGCCGGACTGACCATCCTGATCAGCTGCCTCGGACTGGCCGGCCTGGTCATCTTCACCACCAATATCCGAACGAAGGAAATAGGCATCCGCAAAGTCCTCGGCGCCTCCGTGACCACCATCGTCTCGCTGCTGTCAAAAGAATTCGTAAAATTGCTGCTCATCGCCTTCCTGGTCGCTACGCCCATAGCCTGGTGGGCCCTCCATCGATGGCTGGAGAGCTTCGCCTACCGCACCCCCGTAAGCTGGTGGATCTTCCCACTCGCCGGCGGAACGATGCTCGGCATAGCCCTGCTGACGATGAGCATTCGAACGATCCGGACGGCCATGGCTAACCCGGTGGACAGCCTGAGGTCGGAGTGAACTACCCCCTGACCCCACCAATGGACGGCCTGAATTACCTGCAGCCAGGCCTACCCGCCTGGACGCCCGGCCCAGATGATCGGCTCACCCGCCTGGATACCCGGCCCGGGTATTGGCCCACCAGGCCAGCCGCCGGCCACCCTCCGGCACCACGTTCACCCCCACGGGACACCACCGCGGTGTATCAAAAGCGGACAGTTCTTGTATCGAAAGCGGACTACCTCCTATGTAATTGATAGATAGCTCCTTGCGTATCATGGACTTGCATTCTGGCATGTCTTTGCAATTACAGTGGACCAGAGAAGTAATCTCTAATTTTTCAATATGATAGATCTTAAGCGCATTTCTAAATGGGTCAACGTCGGTGGAAAGCCCAATTTTATTCTCAAGGACATCAACCTGGAGATCAAGGAAGGGGAATTCGTGTCCATTATGGGACCCTCAGGTTCGGGTAAATCCAGCCTCCTCAACATCATAGGCATGCTGGACGACTCCTCCGAAGGGCATTATTTTTTCCTCGGCCAGCCCGTCCATACCCTCAAAGAAAAGCAACGTTCGCAGCTGTACAAACAATACATCGGCTTCGTCTTCCAGGCCTACCACCTCATAGATGAGCTCACCGTATACGAGAACATCGAGACGCCCCTCATCTACCAGAACATCAAATCCTCGGAACGGCAGGCCATGGTCGCCGATATCCTCGACCGTTTCCAGATAGTCGGGAAAAAAGACCTCTTCCCTACCCAGCTCTCTGGCGGCCAGCAGCAGCTCGTGGGGATCGCTCGCGCGCTCATCGGCAAGCCCAAGCTCCTGCTCGCCGACGAACCCACCGGCAACCTCAACTCCCGTCAGGGCGAAGAGATCATGGAATTGTTTAAACAGCTCAACAGTGAAGGCGTAACCATCATCCAGGTCACCCATTCGGAAAAGAATGCAGAATACGGTACCCGCATCATCAACCTGCTGGACGGACGAGTAGATAATTCTAACTAACCGTACCGCAACAACCAATGGACCAAGGGTCCATCGGCCGAAGGCCAAACATTAACGGATTGACGCCAAGGTCTATATTCAGCTGAAGACCGACAGCGTCAATCACCTAACTAAGAACTTTTATGCGACATTTATCTTTTTGTTTTTTGCTCTTGTCCCTCTCCCTATGCACCGTAAGGCTAACCGCACAGGTCAACAACCTGCCGCCGAATTCCAATGGTGCGGCGCCCGATGTCGTCGGTGGGACCCTCACCCTTCCCCAGGCCGTGGACATCGCCCTCAAGAATAACCTGTTGGTCAATCAGGCCGACCTCAACTCACAGTCGTATAAGGTCTCTTTCGATCAGTCCTGGGAATATATGTTGCCTACCCTGAGCGCCAGCGGCGGCCAGCAGATCAACTTCGGCCGTACCATCAGCTCGGTGAACAACACCTATAGCACCACGCAATTCAGCGGTGGCAGCCTCGGCGCCAACGCCGGCCTCGTGCTCTTCCATGGGTTGGAGTATCAGAACGGGATCAAACAATACCGTTATGCCTACGATGCCAGCAAGATGGACCTGCAGGCGCAAAAAGATAATATCACGCTTAACGTCCTGCTCGCTTACCTCCTGGTCCTCAGCAACCGCGATCAGCTGACCCTCGCCATCGAACAGGCCCGGGTCGACAGCATCACGCTCGAACGCCTGAATGCACAGAACAGGGAAGGGGCCCTCGCCCCGGTCTCCAACCTCACGGACCTCCAGGGGCAATATGCCGGCGACCAGGTGAACATCGCTACGGCCGTCAATACCCTCGAATCGTCCAAGGTCGCCCTCTTCGCCTTACTCAACGTGTCCTATAAGAGGGACGTGGAATATCAGAATACGGTCACCGCGACGGATATCTCCGAATACCAGGCATCCTCGGACAGCATCTTCCAGCATGCCATGCAGATCATTCCCACCATCAAATCGGCCCAGCTCAAGGTCTACGAATACCAGAAGGCCCTGTTGGTAGCCAAAGGAGCTTACTACCCTACGCTGTCGCTCGGCGCGGGTATCAGCACCAACTGGACCAATACCCCCAACCCCTCTTCTTCCGTGATCACCGACAGCTCGCTGGTAGCATCTACTACCCAATTTGTCAGCAATGGCGGCACGCCGGTTTATACCAAGCAGTACAACGGTTACAACATTTATCCCAAATTTGGCGACCAGTTCAAGAACAACCGCGGCGAGAACATCGGCTTATCCCTCAGCATCCCCATCCTCAACGGGTTCCAGGCGAGGAACCAGGTCAGGCAGTCCAAGATCACCCTACATAATTATCAGCTGATGAACACGAACGCCCGCTATGCGTTGCAGCAAAACGTAGAGCTGGCCTTCCAGAACATGATCGCCGCCTACAAGCAATATAAGGGCTACGCCGCTCAGGCCGCCGCCTACGAAGAGTCCTTCCGGATCACCAATATCCGGTTCACCGAAGGCGTTATCGCCTCGGACGTCTATATCCTCGCCAAGGGGCATAGCGATATAGCCGAGACTAACCTCGCGGCCGCCAAGTACATTTATATCTTCCGCACAAAAGTGTTGGATTACTATCAGGGTAAGCTCGTCATCAACTAATCGATCGATCGTCAATCACGCAATAGCCAATCACGTTGCCCCTCTCAACTCACCGATAGCCAATCACGTAAGTGATTGGCTATTTTATCCCCCTCCACCATAAAGCCGTCGTGGCCATAGGCGGAGTCGATCTCCAGCAGGGTGGCATTCGGCAGATGTTCAGCCATATGCCGCTGCTCTTCCACCGGACATAGGATATCGCTGGTGATACCGATCAGCAGGGTCCGCTGCGTGATGCTTCGCAGCACCGCTTCGATATCGCCGCCCCGCCCGCGCGCCAGCGAATGGCTGTCCATCGCCTTGGTCAGCAGCCAATAGCAGTAGGCATAAAAGCGGTCCGCTAATTTATCGCCCTGGTATTCTATGTAAGAAGAAGCTTTGTAGCCATCCAGTTTCTCCGTATCTACATCCGTCTGCATCCGAACCATGATGCCATAGTTGCGATAGGTCAGGATACCGATGGCCCTCGCCGCCTTAAGTCCATTTCGGCCCGCCTCCGGATCGGCGTCTCTCCAGCTGGCGTCCGCCTCGATGGCCAGCCGCTGCGCCGTATGCACGGCGATCCCCCAGGCGCTCTCCGCCGGTGAAGTCGCCGTCAGGAACAGCTGTCCGATCACTTCTTTCTCCAGCACGCTCCACTCCAACGCCTGATAGCCACCCATGCTCCCCCCCATCAACAGATATATCTTTTCGATACCCAGATGCTTCCGGAGCAGGA
The DNA here is from genome assembly GCA_026224995.1 of Puia dinghuensis. Classification (GTDB taxonomy): domain Bacteria; phylum Bacteroidota; class Bacteroidia; order Chitinophagales; family Chitinophagaceae; genus Puia; species Puia dinghuensis_A. The sequence goes on along the minus strand of JAMFRX010000087.1, from coordinate 7,925 downwards.
TATGCGCCCGCACCATGTCCCGAATGGTCACCTGTGGGAACTCAGCATAGTAAGGCACGCCGCCATTCGCACCGGCCCCGCCACCCGGATCGGCCCCGCCGCTTCTACCGACACCCTCGTTGGCCCGGGCCTCGCCGCTCGTCCCGGTCCCCTTCCGCGGGTCCATACTCAACGGCCCGGTAGTCCCATAGCAGGACCCCAGGATATTTGCGCAGACGATAAAATAGTTGTCCGGATGGATCGGCCCCTTTTCCCCTACCACCCCCGGCCACCAATGGGCCGCATCGGAATTGGCCGTCAAGGCATGACACACCCACACCACATTGCTCCCATCGGCATTCAATCGGCCATAAGTATGGTAGGCGACCGTAATACTGGGTAAGGACCCTCCGCCTTCCAGCGGAAAAGGGTGTTCATATGTAAAATAATTCATGGAGCCTATTCTCAATTTCGATGCAAAATAAGTGCATATACCGGAAATGCCCCTCAAAAAAAGTAGGGCATTTCCGGTAAATATTCCAATGTCTGTCCTTCGGACTAACCGCCTCCGGCGGTTTCTGCGTAACTTCGCAAAAATATTGATTAAATGGTACGGATTCAGCTGGAGAGGACCAACGGGGATTTTGGCTTCGAAGTCAAGGACGCCATGGGCAATACCCTTCATACGGATAGCAGCCCGGAATCGGGCGGCAAGGATTTCGGCTTCCGCCCCATGCAGCTGCTCCTCGCAGGCCTGGGCGGCTGCAGCGGCATCGATATCGTATCCATCCTCAACAAACAACGCCAGCAGGTAGACGGCTTCAGCATGACCATAGAAGGCGACCGCGAAACCGGCAAAGAGCCCTCCCTCTGGCAGGACGTCCACATCCTGTTCCATCTAAAAGGGACCATCGACCCGGACAAAGCCAAAAAAGCCTGCGAGCTCTCCATGGAAAAATATTGCTCCGTGGCCGCCACCCTCCGCGAAGCCCATTGCAAGCTCACCTGGGAAGTAAAAGTCAACGATCTCTCGTCCTACTCAACAAAATAAGCATATGTCAACCCATCGCATTACTCAGGCTATCCGCATCCGTGCCGATCAAACGCCCGAAAAAGAACACAGCTCCCCCGTCTTCCTGACCAGCAGCTTCTGCTACGACGACGCCGAACAAATGCGGGCCGTATTCGCCGACGAGAAGGAGGGCAATATCTACACCCGCTTCAGCAATCCCACCGTACAGGAATTCACCGATCGCCTGGTCGCCCTCGAAGGCGCGGAAGACGGCTTCGCCACCGCCTCCGGCATGAGCGCCGTCGTCGCCTCGTTTCTCACCTTCCTGAAAAAAGGCGATCACCTCCTCGCCTGTAACGCCATCTTCGGCAGCACCCATACCGTCATCACCAAATACCTGCCCAAATACGGCATCGACTATACCTATGTGAACACCAGCGACCTCGCATCCTGGGAAGCCGCCATCCGGCCCAATACCAAGATGCTCTTCCTCGAAACCCCTACTAACCCGGGCCTCGACATCGTCGACCTGGCCGCCGCCGGCGCCTTCTGCCGTAATCACAATATCCTCTTCAATGTAGACAACTGCTTCGCCACCCCCATCGGCCAGACACCCATAGAATATGGCGCCGATCTCGTCGTCCACTCCGCCACCAAGTGGATCGACGGCCAGGGCCGCGTCCTCGGCGGAGCCATCCTCGGCAAAAAAGACCTCATCCACGAAGTCTACCTCTTCTGCCGCAGTACAGGCCCCTCCCTCTCACCCTTCAACGCCTGGGTCCTCAGCCGGAGCCTCGAGACCCTGGACGTCCGCATGGAACGACATTCCTCCAATGCCCTATATATCGCCAAGGCCCTCGAGAATAACCCCCAGATCGCCTCGCTTCGCTATCCCTTCCTGCCCAGCCACCCCCAATTCGACATCGCCCAGCGCCAGATGCGCAACGGCGGCGGCATCGTCTGCTTCGACCTCAAAGGCGGACTGCAAGCAGGCCGGAACTTCCTCGACAGCCTGAAGCTGCTGTCCCTCACCGCCAATTTAGGCGATACCCGCAGCATCGCATCCCATCCCGCCAGCACTACGCATGCCAAGCTTACGGATGAAGAACGTGCGGCCGTTGGCATCACGCCCGGACTGATCCGCATCTCCGTTGGGCTGGAGCATCGCGATGATATACTTAAAGACCTTTTACAAGCGATTTAGTTAAATATTTTACCCAATAAGGAGAAGGCTTTATTCTAAATTTGCCCTCTCATGTTCGGTCTTGACAAATACAATTACTCGTCCGACAGGACCTTTCGGACCTACTCTTTTTTAAGCATGGGTCCCAAAGGCCCGATCCGGAAGATTGCGAAGTTTACGGAGATGAGCCAAAATGTTTTCAATGTTGGCTTTGGAGACTATGACCCTGTGACAAACGATATCTGCGATACCAGCGTGAGCAACAACCAGGATACAGACACGATCATGGGGACCCTGGGCAATATCATTTATGATTTTACAAACCTGTTTCTGGAAGCGGCGGTTTTCATAACGGGCACCAACAAACCCCGAACCCGCCTCTACCAGATGAATATCAACAAGCACTGGGATCGTATCTCACCCGTCTTTGAAGTGTTCGGGCTAAAAACCGAGCGGTGGGAGTCATTTAAAAAGGCGACTAATTATGATGCTTTCCTGGGGCACCGCAAAGGCGTTCGTTTCAATTTTGACAATCAATAAGTTACGCACTTCCAGCACAAACCAGGAACCATTAATTTATTTTAATTAACTTTGTACTATGGCAGGAAAATCAAAAAAAACAACCTCAAAAATGACCGGTACCAAGTCTTTGATTACCGTAGATCCCTCTTTGCCATCTTTCGACGGCCATCCTTTTTTTGAGAAAAAGGCAGAAGCTGCAAAGAAATTGCTGGCAAAAGTTGGTCTCCCCAAGGAGCTAAGAGCGAACGCACGATGAGCCAACGCACGATAACTTCGTCGCCCCCTAATCCCCCCATATCTCCCCTTCCCCCTTCAGCCAATCCTTCACCAATTCCGTAGTAACAGACTTCGGCCGTTCTATAGGAAATCCCAGCGCCCGGTCCCAGCACAAGCTGGCCAGCACGCCAAGAGCACGGCTAACGCCAAACAACACCGTATAGAATTCATATTCCACCAACCCATAATGTACCAGCAACGCCCCGCTATGCGCATCCACATTAGGCCAGGGGTTCTTGATCTTTCCCAGCGACTGAAGGATCGGCGGAACGGTATCATAGATATTCCATACCGTCTGCACCAGTGGATCATCAGGCATATGCTTCTTGCTGAATTCCATCTGTGCCGTAAACCGGGGATCCGTCTTCCGCAATACCGCGTGGCCATAGCCCGGTACCACCTTCCCCTCGCTCAGGGTCTTACGCACATAGGCTTCTATCTGCTCCTTATCCGGAAGCTCTACACCCAATTCCTCCCGCATTTCCAATATCCATTTTATCACCTCCTGATTAGCCAGTCCATGCAAGGGGCCCGCCAGGCCGTTCATGCCCGCGGCAAAGCTCAGGTAAGGATCGCTTAGCGCCGAACCTACCAGGTGTGTCGTATGCGCGCTCACATTCCCGCCTTCGTGATCGGCATGTATCGTCATATACAGGCGCATCAGCTCCCGGAACGTCTCGTCCTCATAGCCCAGCATATGCGCGAAATTGCCCGCCCAGTCCAGCAGCCCATCCGGATGGATATGGTCTTCATCTTTGTATTTGCGGCGGTAGATATAAGCGGCTACCCGCGGCAGTCGGGCGATAAGGTCCATGCTGTCGTCGAACACCGCCTCCCAGTAATCTTTTTTATTCATCCCCTTGGCATACCGTTCCGCAAATTTGCTCTCGGTCTGCAGGGCCATGATGGCGACGACGAATTGCGTCATCGGATGCGAATCCTTCGGCAACGCCTCGATCGCGGCAAACACATGGTTGGGAACATGGCTGCGCCGTTGCCAGTTGGCGGAAATATCATGTACATCGTCCTCGGACGGCAGCTCACCCATCAGCATCAGGTAAAACAGCCCCTCCGGCAACGGTTCCGTTCCACCCTGTGCTTTCGGCAGCTTCTGCTGCAGCTCCGGGATGGAAAAACCACGAAACCGGATCCCCTCCTGCGAATCCAGCAGGGAGGTCTCGCTCACTAAGCCCGTAATGCCCCGCATGCCCTGGTAGATCTGGGAAAGGGTCACTTCTCCTATCTTCTTATTGCCATGTTCCTTTATCAGCTCCTTTATTTCGGCAGCCACCGTATCTGTCTTGGACTTGAACCTCTCTTTTGAAAATGCCATAGCTCAGCGATTTGTTTGCATCCGGGTTTTGTGCCCAAATTAACCCGGATGCAAACTGCGGTTAATGATGGGCCTTCGGCCGATGGACCCGTGGTCCATCTTCGAGGTTAAAGTTACTGCTCAGAACGTTGAAGAGCAAATGATTTGGCGCTAAATAAATTAAATTAGCATTAAGGCTAAGACCTACTTCGGCGTCTTGACATATAGGATGCACGCCACACCGCTAAAGATGATATTCGGTAGCCAGGCCGCCAGCAAAGGCGGCAGCTCCCCCTTCGTGGAGAAGGTCACGGCAAACTTATCCATAACGACGAAGATGGCTGCTATCACGATCCCCACCGCCAGGTGAAGCCCGCTGCCGCCCCTGATCTTCCGCGACGCGATGATAGCCCCTATCAGGGCCATGAGGATCACGCTGAACGGCGTCGCATCCCGGTGATACAGCTCCACCTTGAACGTATTCAGCCCCTCCGATCCCCGCAGCTCCTCCATACGGATGAACTGGTGCAGCTCGGGTGTCGTCAGCTTATCCTTCAGATAGTCGTCCCGTCGCAGCTCCTTCGGCTGCACATTCAGGTTCAGATGCAGGCTGTCCTTCTTGGTGAGGGTCTCCTTCACGCCGTTGATCGTCCGCTCCACCACCGTGGTGAGCTTCCAGTCTTTTTTATTGGCATCCCACTTCACCGTCTCCGCCCGCACATTGTAGGTTACTTTGTTGCCCTGCAGCCGCTGCAGGAAGAAGTTAGTGGCCACTTTGTTGGCCGTATCGTAGAACTTGAAACCTACAAAGGTCACCGGGTCCACCCGCAGGTAGTAGTTGTTGTTCTTGTAGATATTCCCATTATAGGAGCTGTTCCGGTCTACGTATACCGCCTGAAAATCGGTCCTGATCTCGTTGGCCTTTGGGACCCAGTACTGACTGGCCAGCCAGAAGATCACGGCCAGGAAGATGGCTCCAACAATATAAGGCCGCAGCATCCGGTTATAACGCACCCCGCCCGCCAGAATGGCGATGAATTCCGACCGTCCCGCCATCTTGCTGCTGAAATAGATCACCGCGATGAAGACCATCAGCGGATAGATCATCGACATAATAAAAGGTATGAAACCGATATAGTAAGCGGTGATCAACTGCCTGGCCGAAAGCCCGGAGCGGACAAAATCGTCGGCCTTCTCGCTCGTGTCGATGACCACCGCAATGACGGTGATCACCAGCATCGTGAAGATGAAGGTTCCTAAGAACTTCTTGAGTATGTAGTTGTCGATTAGCTTGAACATGGGTCGCTTCATTTGGGCCGGCAGACCCGTTGTCCGCCCTGTGCCGCGCAAAGGTAAGGCGAAAATCCTACGCCTTTAGTCGCGTTTGGGCCTTCCTTCTCACCTTTCTCTCGCAAAGATATCATTATCAACGAACTGTATAAATCCAATCAACTGTTAGTCCTTTGTGAAAATTACCTCTTACAATCTCTGTTTAAGGATTTCCACCTGCCCCCGCTTCCAGGCAGGAAAATCCCCCGCCAGGATATGCGCCCGGGCTTCCCGGACCAGGTGAAGATAAAAAGCCAGGTTGTGAACGCTCGCGATCGTCAGGCCGAGGATCTCCTTGGCCTTCAGCAGATGCCTCAAATACGCTTTGCTATAATAATTGCTGGGTTCACTGTCGATGCCATCGTCAATGGGGGAGTAGTCGAGCTCCCATTTCTTATTGTCGATATTGATCACCCCTTTGCTGGTGAACAGCATCGCATTTCGGCCATTTCGAGTCGGCAGCACGCAGTCGAACATATCCACGCCCAGGGCAATGCATTCCAGGATATTCCAGGGCGTGCCGACACCCATGAGGTATCGCGGCCGCTCGTCCGGCAACGCCTCGCAGCAGGCCTGGCAGATATCATACATCTCCTGCTCCGGCTCCCCTACGCTCAGTCCTCCAATGGCATTGCCCACCGCCCCCTTGGATGCAATATGTTCACAAGATCGCTTACGGAGGTCGCTGAAAACGCTTCCCTGAACGATGGGAAAAAGATTCTGCGTATACCCATATTTGTCCGGTGTCGCATGAAAATGCTCCCAGCACCTGTCGAGCCAGCGATGGGTAAGATGCATCGACTTCTCCGCATACGCATATTCGCTGGGGTATGGCGGACATTCGTCGAAAGCCATGATGATATCCCCGCCGATGACCCGCTGGATATCCATCACCTTCTCCGGGCTGAACAGGTGCTTCGACCCGTCTATATGCGATTGGAAAACGACGCCTTCTTCCTTGATCTTCCGGGTACCGGAAAGCGAGAACACCTGGTACCCCCCGCTGTCGGTCAGGATCGGCCGATGCCAGCCATTGAACAGGTGCAGGCCCCCCGCATTCTCCAGCACTTCCAGGCCGGGGCGCAGGTAGAGGTGGTAGGTATTCCCCAGGATGATCTGCGCCCGCACGTCCTGCATCAGCTGCTGCTGCGTGACAGCTTTTACGCTGCCTACTGTCCCCACCGGCATGAATATGGGCGTGGCGATCTCCCCATGGTCGGTGTAGATCGTCCCCGCCCTGGCGGCCGACTCCGGACACCGTCCCAATAACTCGAACTGTAATGCTGCCATAAAACAGCGCAATTTACGTATATCCCCTTACGAGCCTTTCTTTTGCCTTCCCTTTTCTGAAAAATTGTACTTTCGTACTTGCTGGCAACCGGCAAGCGTCGGAAGGTATGCTGGCTATGCGCTTTAGGGAAAATTAGCGCATGGCCAGCAACCGCTGATGTCTGTTGAACTTCGGCCCGCACCACCGGTGCGGCCCTTGTTCGCGGCCTTCGCTGCGCTCGCCCGTGAACAAGCCGCCTTGGGCGGCTTCAAGATCAACTTATGACTAAATTGTTTTGGAGTTTCCCCTGGCTCGAACTGTTTTTTATTGTTTTTTGCCTGATCACCCTGGTACAATTATTTTACTACGGTTGGTTCTTCAGAAGGCTGGCGTTCTATATCCCCCTGCCTAAAGAACAATCCCAGCAGCACCCCGTCAGCGTCATCATCTGCGCCCGCGACGAAGCCGCCCGCCTCGTCACGTATCTGCCCGGCGCTCTCGTCCAACGCTATCCCAGCACCCACGAAGTCATCGTCGTCAACCACAACAGCCAGGACGACACCCGCTTCCTGCTCGACGAATTTAAAAAGACCTTCAAAGGCCTCCACATCGTCAACCTGGAGCACGAAGCCATCGGCATCCCCGGTAAAAAATATCCCCTCAGCATGGGCATCAAGGAAGCCCTCTACGAGATCGTGCTCCTCACCGACGCCGACTGTGTCCCGGCCAGCGAATTCTGGATGCAGAAGATGCAGGACGGCTATGCCAACGGGATAGAGGTGGTGCTGGGCTATAGCCCCTACAAAAAAAGTCCGGGCTTACTCAACAAGATCATCCGCTTCGACACCTTCCACACCGCCCTGCAATACCTGTCCTATGCCCTCGCCGGTCAGCCCTATATGGGCGTCGGCCGCAACCTGTCCTATAAGAAAGATGTCTTCCTGCGCAGCAAAGGCTTTTCCTCCATCAACCACGTCCCCGGCGGCGACGACGATCTCTTTATCAACCGGGTGGCCACCAAAGAGAATACCAACATCGTCAT
>JAMFRX010000718.1 GCA_026224995.1 Puia dinghuensis | reverse complement strand
ATCATCGTCACGCATAATATGCAGCAGGCGGCGAGGGTCAGCGACAAGACGGCTTTCTTCTACTTAGGGGAGCTGGTAGAATACGATGAGACCAAGATCATGTTCACCAACCCCAAGGATAATCGCACGCAGAACTATATCACGGGTCGTTTCAGTTAATTATCTTTAAGCATATTTTTTAAATACCATGGCACAAATAGAAACCGAATTACAGCTGCTGAAAACTGAGGCCATCAATATGTGGACCCTCGTGAACTCCCAGCTCAGCAAGGCAAGACTGGCCTTCCTGAATTTCGATAAAGACCTCGCCCGGGAAGTGGTCCTGAAGGAAAAAAGGGTCAACGGCAGCGAGCTGAAGATAGACCGCGACTGCGAGAACATCTTCGCCCTGTTCTGCCCCGTAGCCATCGACCTGCGCTTCCTGCTGGCCGTGCTCAAGATCAACTCCAATTTAGAACGCATCGGTGACATCGCCGAAGGTATCGCCAAATACATCATAGATGCCGAGGCTCCTTTCTCCGACGAAATGCTCAAGATCACCCGCATCCTGCCGATGTACGAAGAGTCCGTCAATATGCTCGAAGATACCCAGGCAGCCTTTGAAAGGGAAGATACTATTTTGGCCCGCAGCGTATTCAAGAAGGACGACTTCCTGGACGATGTGAACAAATCGTCGCACAAGGTGCTGGAGCAGCACCTGCAAAATCACCCGCAAGACGCATCCCAGTCTTTGTGGATACTCTCTATTATCCGTAAGCTGGAGCGGGTAGGCGACCAAAGCAAGAATATTGCCGAAGAGATCATTTTTTACCTGGAGGCGAAGGTGCTGAAGCACAAGAATAAATTCGTTTAGTGCACTGGATGTGCATAACTCGGCTTCGATATAATATTCGCATAACGATTCAGTAAACTCCCCATAATACGGGGAGTTTATTTTTGTAGGACCAATTGGTTGGTAACCTTAGTTAATCGATGGTTTATATATGTAGAGTTGAATTTTCTCATGCAGAAGCCCTCTCATTTTTATGAGAGGGCTCTCTTCTTTTTGGCTCGGCCGCTCAGCAGGCCGCATAAAGGGCAACGGGCTGCAGGCCGGCCAAAAAGGAAATCATTAGCCCCGCCATAGCCGTCGCCTGCGACGGCGTAGCACACACAGCAACAAGCTTAATTGAAGACAGCATCCGGGTATAACATATCCAGTGCATCCTTGCTTTCCCGGCCGCAATGGTGCATCAGGTAGCTTACAATAGATTCTGTAGAGTAATCAAGATGGAGGCAGGGCTTTTTCTTCTGTTCCATCCAGGGGAGGAATGCGGCCGCGAAGCCGGCATCCAGCGCGTTCAGCACCGGCACGCCCATTTTCTGTAAGGCGGCGGCATTGCAGGATTGCTCATACTGGCCCCGGATGGGGATCACCATCAGCTTCTTGCCGAGGTAGAGGGCTTCGGCAGGCGTTTCGAAGCCGGCGCCGGTGAGGATGGCTTTGCAGGTGATCAGGCTCTTGTTGAAGGCGCCCTTGCTCACTGGTAGGAAGACGATATTCCCGTCGATCGTGGGCTGCCGCACCTCTTTGGAGAAGACCTGGAAGCGGAAGTCCTTAAGCGGCTGCAGGTAGCGTTTTACGGCTGCGTCGCTGTAGGAGGAAAGATAGACGGTGATATGGCCCTTATCCTGCGGCTCGGCCTGCAGGATATCCTTTTTTATCACGGGAGGGAGGATGAAGTCGTCGTATTGCTTAAAGTGCAGCCCGATGTATTGCGAGGCGCGGGAGTAGTTGCGGAGGATCCATTCGCCCATCCATTCCTTTTTGTCGGGCCGCGGGACCTTTGGGCTTATAAAGCTCGCCTGGTGGCCGAATTGCACCGATGCGACTTTCTTATAAGCGCAGGCCAGGGAGGTCAGGCATTCGAAGTCGTTGATCACGAGATCGTACTTTTCGACCGGCAGGTCGCGCATTTCGCGCCAGATGCGAGCCGGAGAGATCTGGCGGGCGATCTCCCAATAGTTGAGGCCGCCGCCGTTGGTATAAAAAAGGCTCAGCCCCTTGCTCCGGTACTTCACGGGGGCATCGAGCTGGAGGCTGTTGTTCGCGCCGCTGAGGAAAATATCTACCTGACCATAGCGTTCCAGGAAGGGAAGGATCTCCATTGCCCGGCTTATATGGCCGTTACCCGTCGCCTGTATTGCGTAAAAAATCTTCATATATGGTAATTGGCTGCCGGAAAGTCGCATTGCAAAAATTAGCGCCTTTCCGGCAGCCGCGCTAATGTCTGTCCTGGCGGACAAAACGCTTCCAGCGTTTTATATAGCTGCCAGAGAGTTAATGTAGAAATTGATCTCGTCCGTCAATACGCTGACGGAAGGCTTCATCTCGATGGTCTGGGTCGCCGGGAAATCCTTTTCATTGTACTCGAAGATGCTCCATTCGCTTTGCTGATATTCCAGGGCAGTCAGGTGTTCAACCCAGTCCCCGGAATTAAGATAAGTGACCTTCCCGTTCTTATTTTCCACTACTTTTTTCTGCGGCTGATGGATATGCCCGCAGATCACGTAATCGTATTTTTTTTCGATGGCGAGCTCCGCGGCGATCAGTTCGAAGTCATTGATCTTGCTGACGGCTTTGTTGACTCCCGCCATGACCCGCTTGGAGATGGATACTCTTTCCCGTCCCATGGACTTCAGGATAAAGTTGATGAACCTGTTGAAGCGGATCAGGAGGCTATAGCCGCTGCTTCCCAGCTTCGCAAGCACTTTGGCGCCGCCCTTGGTAGTGTTGTCGAAAACGTCCCCGTGGAAGATCCAGGTCATCTTGTTGTCGATCTCCAGCACCAATTTGTCGGTCAGGGTGAAATTGCCCATCTGGATATCCGTGTAGCGGCGCATCATCTCGTCGTGGTTGCCGGTGATATAGAAGACTCTGGTCCCGTTGGTAATGAACTGGATGATCTCCTTGATGACCATGATGTGCGCTACTGGGAAATAACGTTTGGTGAATTGCCAGCCGTCGATGATATCTCCATTGAGGATCAATATGTTGGGGGTGATGCTCTTGAGGTAGTTGACCAGCTCTTTGGCCCGGCAGCCATAAGTTCCGAGGTGAACGTCTGATATCACAACAACATCTAGGGAACGTTTTTCCATGTTTGTGGTTTTCCAAAGTTCTAAATAAGATATTATTGGTATCTTAAGCGAGCGTTAACAAATTGTGAGCTTTATATGAACAGACTGTTACTAAGGACCAATGCTATACCTTCGCGCCCGTAAAAAACGTTCTTACGCCCATGAAAAAATGGCCCTTGTTCCTTTTTACCGCAGCGACACTATCGCTAACGGTAAGGTCCATCCAAGCAGCAGCTCAGCCCAATCCGTATACCGTCGCCAACACCCATTCCCATAACGATTACGAGCAGCCTACTCCATTTTGGATGGCCTGGCAGGAACGATTCGGTTCGATAGAGGCGGATATCTGGCTGGTCAATGGTGTGGTGATCGTCGGACACGACAGGCAGGAGATCAAGGCCGGCCGGAAGCTGGAAGACTATTATATCAAACCGCTGCTGGCCTGCGTTGAGAAGAACAACGGTCATCCATATGCCGATACGGCTCGAAAGCTGCAGATCTTAATAGATGTGAAAGAGGATTCCGTCAACACCCTCGCTGCGTTGATCACGCTGCTGCACCGGTATCCCCTGCTGGAGCACACCCCCGCCATTACCTGGGTGATCAGCGGCAACCGCCCCGACCCTTCTTTGTATCCTGGCTATCCTCCCTTCATCGCCTTCGACGGTATCCTCCACGACCACTACGCTCCTGAAGTCCTCGCCCGCATCGCTATGATGAGCGATGATCTCCATTACTATACCCGCTGGGATAGCCGGACCGGCATTCCCGACACAGCTATCAAGTCGCTGCAGGCGGCCGTGAAGGCCTCGCATGATCTGCACCTGCCGGTGCGATTCTGGGACGCTCCCGACTTCCCCGCGGCCTGGCGGCAGCTCCAGGCGATCCGGGTAGACTATATCAATACCGACCATATCCGGGAGCTGGCTGACTGGCTTGCGGCAAGGCCTCAATAATTCCTATCTTTAGCTCATGCACGAAGAACTCCTCCTGCTACTCGGGGATAAGATCAAGACAAAACGGACCCAGAAGAACGTCACCCTGGAACAGCTTGCCCTGAAGGCCGGCGTCAGCAAGGGGCTGATCTCCCAGATAGAGAACAACCGCACCGTGCCTTCGCTACCCGTGCTTTTCAATATCATCCATTCGCTGGAAGAAGACCTCCGGACTTTCTTTGAGGATATGCACGACAGCATCGGCAACAGCCATGTCCTCATCATTCGCAAAGGGGCAGAGAAGACCTTCGAGAAAGAAGCGGTAAAAGGCTTCACCTACAAACGCATCCTCACCCGCAGCGTGAGCTCCCAGGCCACCGATGTGGTCCTGCTGGAATTGAAGAAGGGCGCCTCCCGCAAACAGATGATCCGCACCGACGCCTACGAATGCAAATACATCCTCAAAGGAGAGATCGAATACCAGGTGGGGAAAGAAACCTTCGTTCTACAGGATGGCGATACACTTTTCTTCGATGGCCGAACCCCGCATAGACTTAAGAATATCGGCGCTTCCCAGGCGACCATCCTCGCCTTCTATTTATTCTAAATACAGGCTTACCCCTATTTACAAATACTTAACATTGGTTTAGTATTTGTAAACTGTTAACATTTCCTTAAATCAGCCCTAACCTTCCCGTCACATTGTCCTTCTACTTTCGCTGAGAGATTGCACCACATTTTCATCCTCAACTAAAACATACTGTAATTATGAGTAAGCGAATCACCCGTTGCTGGGTCGCATTATGGGCGGTATTCCTCCTACCGCTCGCCACCATAGCGCAAAAGGTCATCACCGGCCATGTGCTCTCAAAGGTCGACCAGACGCCGGTTCCCGGCATCTCGGTTACCATTAAGGGAACTCACACCGGCACTTCCACGCAGGTAGACGGCAGCTTTCAGATCAAGGCCAAGGATGGTGACGTCCTGATCATTTCCGGCGTGGGCGTGGTCCGCACGGAACAGGTCGTCAGCGGCAATGAGCTGATGATCCCCGTGACGGCAGACAGCAAACAGCTGGAGCAGGTCGTAGTGACGGCCACCGGTATTAAGAAGGAAGCGAAGAAACTGGGCTATGCCCTTCAGATCGTCGATGCTTCCGCCCTCACGCAGGCCCGGGAAGCCGATCCGGTGAACTCCCTCAAGGGTCAGGCCGCCGGCCTCGAGATCAACATCAACCAGGAAGTGGGTCATCCAGCCGACGTCATCATGCGCGGCGAGAATGCGCCCAATGACCGCCCGATCTTCGTGGTGGATGGCGTGCCCATCAGCTCCGACACCTATAATCTCAATGCGGACGATATCGAGAATTTTACGGTGCTGAAGGGACCGAATGCCGCCGCCTTGTATGGTTTCCAGGGTAAGAACGGCGCCATCATCATCACTACCAAGAAGGGCGCAAAAGAAAAAGGCCGCCTGATCGTTACGGTCAACAGCAGCAACCAGGTAAACAAAGGGTTTATCGCCCTGCCTAAATACAATGACGAATACGGTCCCGGCGACAACGGCAAATATGCCTTCGGCGGCGGCGGCTCGAGCACCGCATCTTATTTCGGCACCGGCGCCATCGGCGTCGGCAAGAACGACTATGACTATGACGTCTGGGGTCCGCAGTTCAGGGGCCAGCTGCTGCCGCAGTATGACGGCGCCTATACGCCGGGTACGCAGTATACCACCACCTTCGCGGATGGCACCACCTACAAAGGAAACGTGTCGCCAACGCCCTGGCTGGCCAGGGGAAAGGATAACCTCAAGAAGTTCATCCAGGCGGGTGTGCTTTCCGCCAACAGCATCTCTGTCAGCTCCTCTACAGAAAAGACCGATATCCGGCTTTCGCTGGGCGACACTTACCAGCAAGGCATCGTGCCGAACACCAAGCTGAACAATGCCAATTTTACCGCCAGCATCACCCAGCGGTTCAACCCTAAGTTCACCCTGAGCACCTATTTCAATTTCAGCCGCCAGTCCACGCCCAATGTTCCGGACGTGAGCTATGGCCCCAACAGCATCATCTACAATATCATTATCTGGGGCGGCGCCGACTGGTCCATGAACGATATGAAGAACTACTGGCAGCCCGGAAAAGCCGGCATCCAGCAGAAGTATGAAGAATACTACCGTTACAACAACCCCTATTTCATGTCCTACCAATGGCTGCGGGGACACTACCAGAACAATGAGTACGGCTACCTGTCGTTCAACTACAAGCTGAACGAAAGCGTAGACTTCCAGTTCCGGCCCAGCTTTACGGCCTATGACATGTTCAACTCCGAGAAGCTGCCTTATTCCGCCGACGTATACGGAAGGGAGCTCCGCCAGGGCGATTACCGTGAAGACCGGCGGCAGCTGTTCGATGCAAACCAGGATCTCCAGGCCAGGTTCCATCGCAATGAGATCGCCGGATTCCTGGACGTGTCGGCAGTAGGCGGCGGAACGGTAAGGACGTTCTCTTTCAACTCCGATTTTACCTCTACCAACTACCTGAACGTTCCGGAAGTATATTCCTTTTCCAACTCCCAGGGTGCATTGACGGGTAGCAGCTTCCATAGCAATATGCTCGTGCTGAGCGCCTACTACTCGGTGGACCTGGGCTACAAGTCCTATATTACCGCCAACGTTACAGGCCGCGTGGATAAATCGTCCACCCTGCCTGCCAATAGCAACAGCTATTACTATCCCTCTTTTAACCTGGCTTCCGCCATTTCGGACTATGTCCACCTGCCGGACGTGATCTCCTTCCTGAAAGTAAGGGGCTCCTATGCGGAGAGCAAGAGCGGCGGCACCAGCGCCACCTTCTCGCCGGATATCAGTCATACTCCGGCAGCCGGCTATGGCTATTTCTGGAACTCGCCCTACAATGGGCCCAGCTACGAGTTCTCCAAGGTCTATAGCCAGGCGCCGACCTATTCCAACCAGAGCAGCGCGCGGTATACCGATCAGCTTGTCAACCCGAGTATCTTCACGGATGACCGGAAGGCTCTGGAATTCGGCGCGGATATCCGCTTCCTGAAGAACAGGTTAGGCCTCGACGTCACGCACTACCATTATAAGAATACGGGTATCGTGAGCCAGGGCCTTTCCAATGCCACCGGCTATTCCGCCAACCTCACCAATGGCAACACCTATACCAACGACGGCTGGGAAGCCGTAGTCAACGGCAAGCCGATCGTCGATCCGCATGGGTTCAACTGGATGGTGACAGCCAACTTCTTCACTTTCGTCCGCAAATGGGTGAATGACGCCAACCCCGACAACTATGAGAAGAATGGTCAGCGCGTAGACCTGGTATACGGGAACGCCTTCGTCCGTACGCCCGATGGCAAGCTGGTGATCGACCCGGGCTCGGGCCAGTACATCACCTATTCCCAGGCCGGCTCGCCCACACAAAAGATCTTCGGCCACAGCGATCCCGATTTTCAATGGGCGTTGATCAACACCTTTAGCTACAAGAGCTTCTCCTTCCGCTTTCAGCTGGACGGTATGGTGGGCGGCGTTATGGACGACTATGTACGGCAGAAGACGCTGCAGGGTGGCCGCCACATCGAAGCGGCGACGGGCGCACTGGGCGCGGCAAGGCCTTCCGACGAAGCGAATGTCGCGGCTTACACCGGCCAGGGCGTCAACCTGGTGAATGGCGCGAACCCCGCGACGGGCATCCAGCTGGACCCGATCAAGGGCACCATCACGAACATGAAGGACCTCACGGAGTCGGTGAATACGACCAAGAGCCTTGTTCAGCCCTTTGTGTACCAGGCGGCTTCCATCAATGACCTGACCACCATTAAGAAGACCTACACCAAGCTCCGCGAAGTGACCATCAGCTATAAAATTCCGGAAAGCGTGTTCGGCAAGAAGTCCTTTATCAACGGCGCCAGCGTTTCCCTGGTCGGCAGGAACCTGCTCTACTTCTTCCCCAGCCGGTACAAGGACCTGGACGTAGACCAGTATAGCCAGGCCGGCTATACGCAGAACAGCAACGGGTCCTTTAGTGCTACGCCGTCCGCCACCTCGGGCCTGCAGACACCGACGACGCGCAGCTATGGCCTCAACATCAATTTTTCCTTCTAAATCCTTAATGTAATAAAAATGAAAAGGATACAAATCATCTTCCTGTTCTTCGCCGGGGCCTTAGCGACCACGTCCTGTAACAAACAGATCGTGGAGAAGCAGGCAAACCCGAACAGCCCCGCCAGCGTGACGCCGAACCTGATCCTTGGTACGATCCTGACGGAGATGTCCGGCGTCGGCGGCCCCAACTCCGTAGGCGCCCTGGGCGGCATCAACTCCTGGGATTTTGTTCACGACTGGAATCAGTACCATTGCCAGAACTACGACTATTATGGCAACAACATCTATTCCTGGACGGACAACTCCACCCAGACGGATAATGCGTCGAATACGAGCGAGGGACCGTTCAATTCCTATCTGGTGATCAAGAATGTCATTCAAATGGACAGTGAGGCCAGGGCCATCGCCTTGCCGGCCCTCACTCCCTATGAGGCCATCGGCAGGTTCGTGAAGGCTTACTACTTCTACAACCTCACCATGCTCATGGGCGATGTTCCCCTGACCAACGCTTTCCAGGGGCTCTCGAACACTACGCCGGCATACACGCCGCAGGAGCAGGTCTTCTCCTATGTACTCAACCAGCTGGATTCGGCGAATACGGATTTCGCCACGCTGATCGCCAACAAGGATGCTACCCTGACACCTTTTGCTTCGCAGGATATCTACTATGGGGCGAATCTCAGCAAATGGCAGAAGCTCGTGAATTCCTTTAAGTTGAGAGTCCTGGTTGCGCTTAGCCCCAAGGCCAGCGACGCAACCCTCAATGTGCCTGCTCAATTTGCCAACATCATCAATAACCCCACGACGTATCCCATCTTCGCCAGCCAGGCCGATGATTTCGAATTCACGTACAACCCCGGCGGGCTGAATACGTTTAGCGTCTACCCCTTTAATCCCAGCAACTTCGGTTCCATAGCCGGCCGTTTCAACATGGCCTACACCTATGTGAACGCTCTTACGACGCTAAGCGACCCCCGGGTCTTCATCACCTGCGATCCCGCCTGGGCGCTGGTCACGGATTCCCTCCATCCCGCGCAATATCCCTTCTTCGTAGGCGCCAGCACGGGCCTCGCGCTGGGGACGATGTACAGCAATGCCAGCGCCAACCTGTATTCCTTCATCGGTCGTTACCGGTATTATTCCAATTTTACCGGCGATCCCAATGTGCTGGTAGGATATAAGGAAATGCTGTTCAATATCGCCGAAGGGATCGAACGCGGCTGGGTCGGCGGCACCGCCGAGAATTTTTACAAGCTGGGGATCACCACATCCATGGGCTTCTATGGCATCGACGTGAACCAGACGAACTTCACCGCCTACTTCCTTCCTCCGGGCGGCAACGCCGTCACCCAGGTGCAGCCTTACCCCTTTACGTTCGATTTCACGACATACTATGCGCAGCCTTCCGTGAAATTGTCTGCTACGTCGGCGACGGCTATCAACCAGATAGTGCTGCAGAAGTACATCGCTATGTTCGAGAATTCTGGCTACGAACCCTATTACAACTGGCGTAAGACCGGCGTTCCCGCCTTCCAGGGTGGTACCGGCGTAGGCAACAACGGCGTGGTACCCATAAGATGGGCTTATCCCGTGACCGAGCAGGCGCAAAATGCCGCCAACTGGGCCGCCGCGGTCAAGAGTCAGAACTTTACCGCCGATGATCTCAACCAGAAAATATGGTTGCTGCAGTAATCATCAATTATATATGGAGACTAAGCCTCGTCATGAGGCTTAGTCTTTTTTTTTGGATGCCCCGAATTTTAAACATTATTTAATCTCTTTCTCTTCCCTTTTTTCGATACCTTTTAATAAAATTTCTCCCTTATGACCACCGAGCAAGCGGAAAAGATCACCGACGAGATCATGGAACTTTATAAAGGATATGGCGGCAACGAATATGCCGGCGAAAAGGTAACCCAGCTGGAGCACATGGCCCAGGCCGCCCAATTAGCCGAAGAGCAGGGATTTGAAGAAGAAGTAATACTGGCGGCCTTCCTGCATGATATCGGCCATATCTCGGAGGCTGCAAAGGGGGACAATGAAATGGATGGTTTCGGGATAAAAGATCACGAAGAGCTTGGCGCCGAGTTCCTGCGGGAGAAAGGGTTTTCCAAGAAAGTGGCCCGGCTTGTCGAATCCCATGTGGAAGCGAAAAGGTACCTGACCTTGAAAGACCCCGCTTATTACGCGCAATTGTCCGATGCCAGCAAGAAAACGCTGGAATATCAGGGCGGCCCCATGACTGTTGATGAAGCCGCCGCCTTCGAGCAATACCCTCTCTTCACCTTGATCATCCAGATGCGGAAATGGGATGAAGAGGCGAAAATAGAGCACAAGCCTTTACCCGACCTGCAGCATTACAGGCAAATGATCCTGCGCCATCTAAAACATTCTTAAATTCAGTTACCAATGAGCGCTATTGAACTAGTCGTTTTCGACATAGCAGGCACCACTGTCCGTGATAATGGAAATGTAGCGGCTGCGTTCATCGCCGCCTTCCGCGATTTTGGTTTCGAGATGCCCTATCCCGATGTGCAACGGGTCATGGGGTTTCGCAAGATGGATGCCATCGCCCTGCTGCTGGGCAAATTTGCGCCTGCGCAAAAAGACGACGAGCTGCTGATCGACCGGATCCATACCCGCTTTATCGATACGATGATCGCTTTTTACCGCGACGAGCAGGACCTGTCTCCTTTCCCGCATGCCGAAAAGCTATTCGCCACGCTCCAGGAGCAGGGCATCAGGATAGCCCTGAATACCGGCTTCACGCGCAGCATCACCGACGCGATCCTCCACCGTCTCCGCTGGGATGAACGCAGCGAGCTGATCGATAAGACCATCTGCAGCGACGAGGTGCCCAACGGGCGCCCTCATCCGGACATGATAAATACGCTGATGGCCGACCTGGGCATTGACTCGGCGGAAAAGGTGCTAAAGGTCGGGGATACGGAGGTGGACGTGGAAGAAGGCCGCAATGCCGGCTGCGGCAAGGTCGTGAGCGTGACCACCGGGGCGTATACCCGCGGGCAGCTGGAAGCCTACCATCCTGACTTCATCATCGATGACCTCAGCGAGCTGCTCCCCATTATAGAAAAGGCTTAAACAAGAACCGAATGCCCATCTCACCCGTCCCCACCTCTTCCCTCCCGCCTTCGGCCCTTGCCGGCGAGCGGCTGACGGTGAAAGCGCGGCTGCAACGTTCTCCCGGCTGGGCCTTCGTGCTGTATGTGAGCCTCTCGTCCTTTGTCGTCTATGCCTGCATGTATGGCTTCCGCAAGCCCTTTACCGCGGCTTCCTACGATGGGATCACCCTATTCGGCATCTCCTACAAGGTAGTGCTGGTCATCTCGCAGGTCCTGGGCTACATGCTCAGCAAATTCTATGGCATCCGCTTCATTGCCGGCATGCGGCCGGAAAAAAGGGCCGGCTATATCATCCTGCTTGTCCTCATTGGCTGGGCCGCGCTGCTGCTCTTTGCGCTTGTTCCCATGCCGTATAACTTCGTCTTCATGTTCATCAACGGCATCCCTCTGGGGATGATCTGGGGGCTGGTCTTCGGTTTCGTGGAAGGGCGGCGGACAACAGAGCTGCTGGGCGCCGTGCTCGCGACCAGCTTCGTCTTCGCCTCCGGCATCGCCAAGACGGTAGGCAAGACCCTGGTCCTCCACGGTGTCAGCGAGACCTGGATGCCGTTTTTAGCCGGCGGTGTCTTTGTCCTTCCCCTGCTGCTCAGCACCTGGCTGCTCAACCAGACCCCGGCGCCTACCGCCGGAGACATCGCCCAGCGCACCATCCGCCTGCCGATGGACAAGCAGCAACGCAAGACCTTTCTGCGCATCTTTGGCTTCGCCTTGCTGCCTACGATCGTCGCCTATGTGATGCTCACCATCCTGCGCGATTTCACGGAAGACTTCGCCAACGAGCTCTGGCGGGAGACCGGCTTCCAGAACAAGGCCGACGTCTTCGCCAATACCAGCACCATCGTCGGCCTGATCGTGCTGGCCGTGATCGGCGGCTTCTTCCTCATCCGCAACAACTACCGGGCCTTCCAGCTCAACAACGTCATCGTGATCGGGGGCTTCCTCCTGGCCGCAGGCGCTACGGCAGCTTTTCACTTCCACCTGATCTCTGCGGTGGTCTGGATCATTGCCGCCTCTGCCGGCCTCTATCTTGGCTATGTTCCTTACAATTGCTTCTATTTCGAAAGGATGCTCGCCGCCTATAAGATACCCGGCAATGTGGGCTTCCTGATCTATATCGCAGATGCCTTTGGCTACCTGGGTACGGTGGTAGTGCTCCTGGTGAAGGAGTTCGTTCATATCCGCTATTCCTGGGTGGACTTCTTCACGGGGATGTTCTATGTCTCCGCTGGCGCCGGCATCCTGCTCGTCTTATTCGCTTCCGTCCTATTTTCAAAAATTTACAAGAAAAACAACGAACCTGGAATTCTATGAAATCCCGATCAGCAATCGTCATCGGCGCCGGCATCGTCGGCCTGGCCACGGCAAGGGCCCTCGCCCTCCAGGGCTTCGCAGTAAAGGTCTTCGAACGGACGGATAAAGCGGTCGGGGCTTCTATTCGCAACTTCGGGATGATCTGGCCTATCGGCCAGGCCGCCGGGAAAATGTATGACCGGGCGGTCCGTAGCAGAGAGATCTGGTCGGCAGTCGCACTCAAGGCGGGGTTTTGGCACGAAGCCGCCGGCAGCCTCCACCTGGCCTACCATCCCGATGAGTGGCAGGTGCTGCAGGAGCTGCATGCCCTCTTCCAGCAGGAAGGACGTCCCGTCCGGCTGCTCGATAAAGAAGCCGTTGCAGCCCTTTCCGGCGCCGTCGTCACCCAGGGCCTGCTCGGCGGCCTCCATAGCACCGAAGAGCTCATCGTAGACCCCCGGGAAGCCATAGCTGCCCTGCCGGGCTGGCTGACAGAACAATACGATGTAGAGTTTCACTGGGGTAAATGCGTCTCCTATATCTCCGACCAGATCGTCTATATCGGCAACGACGAGGAATACGAGGCCGACCTCGTCTTTATCTGCAATGGCGCAGATTTCGAAACCCTCTACCCCGAACACTTCGCCCAACAGCCGGTGACAAAATGCAAGCTGCAGATGATGCGCCTGGTATCCCAGCCACATGACTGGCGCATCGGCCCCGCCCTCTGCGGCGGCCTCTCCCTCATCCATTACAACAGCTTCAAAGCCGCTCCATCGCTGCCTGCCCTCCGGCTACGCTACTCCACGGAGATGCCGGACTACCTGCAGTGGGGCATCCACGTAATGGTCGCACAAAATGGCCGCGGCGAGCTCACCGTCGGCGACTCCCACGAATACGGGCTCACGCATGACCCCTTCGACAAAGAGTTCATCAACCGAAAGATACTCGACTACCTCCGCGGTTTCGCCTGCTTCAAAGATTGGTCCATCGCCCAGACCTGGAACGGCGTCTATGCGAAGCTCACCGACGGCGAGGCCGATCTCTTCTTTTCTCCCGAGCCCTATGTCTATGTCATCAATGGCGTGGGCGGGGCGGGTATGACCCTCTCCTTCGGACTGGCGGAAGAGCTGGTGGCGGGTTTATAGGCAGTCAGATTTTTCTGAATAATGTCAAAAGATATTATAATTTTGCGTTATGGAATTGAAATTGGAAGTAGGGTTAGATCAGCTCATTCAGGCAATTAAGCAATTGCCTGCCAGGCAGCTTGCCAAACTTAAGGCGGAAATAAATAGTGTCGTTCCTGAAAAGACTGATAAAGAATCGTTTAAGACGTTTTTATTGCAGGCTCCTGTATTTACGGACGAGCAGATATCCTTAATTGAAGATGCAAGAAAAAGCATGAATAAATGGGGGAAAAATTAGCATTACCTGACACTTCCATCCTTATAGATTTTTTCCGCAAGACAGATAAGAAAAACTCCCGGTTTTACACAAACAGCCATAGCGTTGAATGAGGAATTGAAAAAAACAAGGAAGCAAATTGATTCCGCCGATCTCTTTATAGCAGCTACAGCGATCCGTAATAATTTGCCTTTGGCAACGTTGAATAATAAGCATTTCGATAGAATAGGGAACTTAAAATTAGTTGGCTAATTTCGCCGCATGAAGACGCTCAGGGAAATAATATTAGGCAACCGCCTGTTCTTTGGTTTATTCATCTTCTTTTTTGCCGTCGGCCTGATCGCCCTGCTGGCGATAGGGAAGGCCAATTCCTTTGTCGACCTCAACCCCTACCATCGCGTCACCCTGGATACCATCTTCGGCTGGATAACATTTTTAGGCAACGGCATTTTCTCGGTGATCCTTTTTCTCGTGTTCCTGCTGCAGCGCCGCTGGTCGCGGGCCACCCAGGTGATCGCCGCCTTCCTTCTCTCCGCCCTGGTGACCCAGCTGCTCAAGAACCTGTTCTCCATGCCCCGGCCCAAACAGTTCTTCCCGTCAGGAAAATACCCCTATTTTATAGATGGGGTCACCAACGTCGGCTTCGCCAGCTTCCCTTCCGGCCATACGACCTCGGCCTTCGCCCTCGTCACGCTGCTGGCTATCTTTACCCCGAACCAAAAAGCCAAGGTCGCCTTCCTGCTCTGCGGGATTGCCGTCGGGTACTCCCGCATCTACCTCGGCCAGCACTTCCTGAGCGATGTACTGACGGGATCCTGCATTGGAACGGTTACGGCCGTGCTGATCCATTGGCTCTTTGTCGAAAAATTACAATCTCTACCCCTTTTCGCCCGCGGTTGACGTCTTATTAACCTAAAAACCCGTAATTTTCCCGCTCAATTTTTACTCGTACATGATCGAAGGCAAAAAACTGGTGATCGTTCTTCCTGCCTACAACGCAGAGCTTACTCTCCGCAAGACCTATGCGGAGATACCTTTTGATATTGTAGACGAAGTGGTGCTGGTCGACGACAACAGCAGCGACCGCACCGTGGCCGTCGCCCTCGAATT
This sequence comes from Puia dinghuensis, assembly GCA_026224995.1. Lineage (GTDB taxonomy): Bacteria > Bacteroidota > Bacteroidia > Chitinophagales > Chitinophagaceae > Puia > Puia dinghuensis_A. Next base: position 1,142 of record JAMFRX010000718.1, on the reverse strand, counting down.
GGGCATCCGCCACGTGATCAAGCACGATAAGAACAGGGGCTATGGCGGCAACCAGAAAAGCTGCTACAACAAGGCGCTGGAGCTGGGCGGAGACATCGTGATCATGCTCCATCCGGATTACCAGTATACTCCTAAGCTGATCCCTTCCATGGCCTGGCTGATCGCCAATGATGTCTACCAATGTGTACTGGGCTCGCGTACCCTGGGCAAGGGCGCCCTTCATGGCGGCATGCCCATGTATAAATACATCTTCAATCGCGGCCTCACCTTTTTCGAGAACATCATGCTCCGGCAGAAGCTGGCCGAATACCATACGGGCTACCGGGCCTTCTCCAAAGAGATCCTCCAGCGCATAAATTATGAGATAAATTCCGAGGATTTCGTCTTCGATAACCAGATGCTCTCCCAGATCATCTACCTTGGATACGAGATCGCAGAGATCACCTGTCCGACCCGTTACTTTGAAGAAGCGTCGAGCATCAACTTCCGGCGCAGCGTGGTCTACGGCCTGGGAGTCCTGCAGGTTTCCATCGTCCACCGCCTTTGCAAATGGGGCGTGATGAAAAGAGAAATGTATAAACCGCTAACATAATGCGCCTTAACAAGCTTTCCATTATCCTGCTGATCACCGTATTCTCTGCCCTTCTGTTCCTCCCCTTCCTGGGCCGGGTACATCTTTTCGACTGGGACGAGATCAACTTTGCCGAATGCTCCCGGGAGATGATAAAGATGGACGACTATACCCGCGTCTACGTCGACTTCAAGCCCTTCTGGGAGAAGCCGCCCATGTTCTTCTGGATGCAGAGCACGGCCATGAAGGTCTTCGGCGTCACGGAGTTCGCCGCCCGTTTTCCCAATGCCATCTGCGGAATCGTCACCCTGATAGCCGTCTTCTTCTGCGGCTCGCGGATCTATGACCGAAAGTTCGGTCTCCTGTGGGCCCTGGCCTTCGGCGGCTCCCTCTTCCCGAATATGTATTTCAAATCGGGGATCATAGACCCCTGGTTCAACTTATTTACCTTCCTCTCCCTCTATAACTTTGTTCTCTACCATTGGAAAAGGAACAAGTTCGATAAGGAAGGCCTCCGGCATGGCGAACTGTATTATGTAGTCTGGTCGGGCATCTTCATGGGCCTGGCCGT
>JAMFRX010000717.1 GCA_026224995.1 Puia dinghuensis | reverse complement strand
GTGAGCGCAGATGCGATGTACAATGGAGAATATCATTCGTATAATGGCGCAGGTATGGTGCGGGTAACGCAATGATCTTCAACTCGCTGATAAACAGCTGGTTGAACGCCATTTGTGAAAAATGAGCTTTCAAGGGTTCAATTATAATCAAAAAATGTACTTTCTATGGTACATTTTTTGATTAATTTTGTTCTTCCAACAGAACATTGAACTCTCTTTTTGAAAAATATTATCGCAAACTTGATCAGACAAGCATTTCTTTTCAACGGTCTCTTTCCCGGGACATTGATTGGAACAACAGGTTAATTGGCATCAAGGGCGCCCGCGGTGCGGGGAAAACCACTCTGCTTCTTCAGCATGCCCGCCTAAACCTACCCGGTGGAGACAAAACACTTTACGCCAGTCTGGACGACCTCTATTTCACCGAGAACAGGTTGTTCGATTTGGCGGATCGTTTTCGAAAACAAGGCGGGCATTATCTGTTACTGGATGAAGTACATCGGTATACCAATTGGTCCCAGGAATTGAAGAACATTTACGATGATTTCGCCGATCTTACGATCATCTTTACCGGTTCGTCCATCATTCATTTAGATCAGGCTAAAGCCGATCTGAGTCGTCGTGCCGTCTTGTATGAACTTCATGGCCTGTCTTTCCGGGAATTCCTGCAGGTTTCTACGGGGAATTCCTTCGATAAGTTGACGCTGGAACAAGTATTACAAGATCATGTCGATATCGCCCGGACGATCTCAACTAAGCTTCGCCCGCTGGAACATTTCAAAAAATACTTGCAATACGGATACTATCCTTATTTTCTGGAAAACGAAAAGGCGTATCCTCAAAAGCTTGCCGAAACAATTTCTCTGGCCCTCACCAGTGACTTACCTGCTGTTCATCCTGTAAGTTACAGTAGCATTGAGAAAATTCGACTCCTCCTGCACGTAATAGCAGAGTCTGTTCCTTTCAAACCGAATATCTCTAAGTTGAGTGAACATACTGGTGTGAATCGCAGCACGCTAAGCACCTTTTTAAGATACCTGGAAGACATGCGCATTATTCGTGGTCTCTATGTTTCCGGTCATGGTATGACCTTGCTGCAAAAACCAGAGAAAATATACCTGCATCATCCCAATCTTATTTTTTCCTTGTCTTCGTCACAGGCTGATATAGGCAATATCCGGGAAAGTTTCTTTATCAATCAGGTCAGTGCGGTTATGCCCGTTGCCTATGCCGAAGAAGGCGATTTCAGCATCGGTAAGTATACGTTTGAAGTAGGCGGCAGATCCAAGCAGCGTCGTCAGATCGATCATCTCAAAAATGCTTACGTTGCCGCCGATGATATCGAGATCGGGCATCAGCAAAAGATACCACTTTGGCTATTTGGTTTTTTTTATTGACGTTGTGGTTTGCTTTCAAATTATTTGGTATCTTAATCGAGATCGAGAACCCACGTACAAAAGATATTCCGGGCATGTATTGGATCAAGACGGAAGACAGCCCCACCGGCCTCGACGACCGAATCAACCTCTTTGTCAACTGCACTCTATGCACCAGGTGTACTATTATTCCGTCCGCGCCGTCTCCAAAGCACGACTTTGAATTCCCGGGCTTTACTAATCCCCCCAAACAAAATTTTATTTTTTCCCGGTTCATTTTTCCTCTAACTTTACAGCCTTATAGCGCCTTTGGAGTTCAGTCTCAAATTGATAATGAGAATGTGATCCCAAAGGCAATTTTTTTTTATGAAACCGAAGGTGGCGATACTGATTGATGGCGGCTTTTTTCTTAAACAATACAATGTTTTATGCATGTAGACGGCTTAAATTCCACTTCTCCCAAGCCTGTTAGACACTAGTTTTTTTTAATTACCTTTGTCTAAACTTATCTCATGGAAATAGTCCACTCCATCCACTACCATCACCTCGACAAAGACTACACCATCCAGTTCGAAAAAGGGCCATACATTACTAAAGGCCAGGTCTACCTCACAGGCACTACCGACCCCTTATATTCCTATCGCCTGGGCCTGAGTTCCTGCGATCATCCCGATCCCAAGAAGATGCGCATGTTCTGGTTCATCGTTGCCACCAGGGCCTTTGACTTCATTAATGCCCAGGCCTAAAAGCTCAAAAGAACGGCGGAAATCCCATTAAGAATTCCTCGACTTCTTCCTTCGTCACCGAAGTATCGATAAGCTCCAGCTTCACCACTTTTTCTTCCGCATCATAAAAAGCCGCATACCGGTCATTCGCAACATGCAGCTGATGCCGCGTCGTATCCGTCTGCATATCCAATTGCTGGCAAAGCTGGTTGATGACGGTTACCGCCTGCTCCTGATCCTGAACGGGAATGCGTTTTAGCTCCGTTGCCATAATTGACCTCCTGTGTTTTATGTCTTTGTTCTTCAGCCTGCAAATCCCGGACCTCGGCCGGTATTATGCCATCGATAGCATAACCGGGGCTGAGCCGCCAATCCTTGTCCGGCCCCGGTTCCCCAATGGCTTTAAGGGGTTTTCTTTCCCGCCTTGTATGAGTAAAAAACTATGTGGGGAGATATTGTTAGGGAATGTTCCCATAAAACTCTACTTTTATCCCGGGGAATCGAATTTATTGTGATATAAATTCAAATATGTATTTTTAATCTTTGTAATTTTACCTCTTAAATCTATTGGCATGAAGCTTTTTGTAGCAGGTCTTCCCTATGATTTTGATGATGTGGACCTCAAGGAAATGTTCGAATTATATGGCGCGGTGAACTCTGCTAAAGTGGTGATGGATAGGGAGACAGGGAAGAGCAAGGGATTTGGGTTTGTAGAAATGCCCGACGACGCTGAGGCCCGCGGGGCTATCGAAACGCTGGATAATGCGTCCATCCGTGGAAAGAAAATGGCTGTAAAAGAAGCAGATGAATCCAATCGCGGTGGCGGTGGTGGTGATCGCGGCGATCGTGGTGGCGGCGGTGGATACCGCGGCGGCGGCGATCGTGGAGGTGGCGGCGGTGGCTACCGTGGCGGTGGTGGTGGTGATCGCGGCGGTGGCGGCGGCTACCGGGGTGGCGGAGGAGGCGGTGGTGATCGCGGCGGCGGCGGTGGATACCGCGGCGGCGGCGGCGACGACCGGGGCCCTGGAAGAAGATATTAGAAAGAACAATAAAAACAATAAGATCAGGGGCCCCATGGCCCCTGATTTGTTTTAAGGCATTATCCGGTACACCGGGTAGCGCAGATGCGCCGGCTCATAATAAGGCGAATGCCGGTATACGAAGGTCAGCTGCTGCGCCGCATTCTTCGCAAAAGCCGAATCTGTCTTCTTCTTCTCCTCCAGCGCCTGCTTTACCTCAGGATGCTCCTTTATCCAGACCTCCGCTACGTCTTCCCAGCGGTAAGCGCTATAACCCTCTTTTTGCTGCAGGATGGCATCGAAGAAATTCCAGGCAAAATAGCTGTCTTCTCCTGTAGGTTCCAGCATCTCTACCAGGAAACGTCTTGCCGGCTGGTCGGTCCCGATCACGTAGTCTCCCTTTAAAAAATGAATGGAATCCCGGTCCGTGGTGACCTTGATAGCGCTGTTTTTATGGTGCTTCTCATAGGCGCGGGGAGAGCTCTTGTAGTCGGCAATATGATAGACCTCTACGGCTATCGTCGAATCCCTGGTGAGGCGCCTCAGTTTGACGCCGTTAAGCTGCAGCAGGTCGACCACCTCATGCCAGCCCTGGGGGATAACATAGGCGGCAGGAACTGACGCCGCCGCGTCGGAGGCAAAATAATCGTAGAAGCGGACCCGCTTTTCGTAGGCTTTTTCATGGTCATAGTACAGGCGAGGCAGACCGGTGACGGCGCTCGTCTTCGTGAGGGCCTCATAGCCCTTGAACGACAGCCAGTCCCACCGTGTGGTGTCTACCTTCCAGTCCAGCGAAAGGTGGCTGCTGTCCTGGTCTGCGGCAATATCCTGCTTTCTTTTTTCCAGCAGCTCGGCAGCGTGCGCAGATGCCTGGGTGATCATCGACTTCATAAGGCTATAGGTCGACAAGACTCTGTTCCTGAATGGCTTGAGCATATGCGTCTCCGGCATAAAGGCTATAGTGTGCCATAGCGTCGCATAACCGCTGGAATACCTTGGCTCATCATAGAAGCCGTCCCAGCCGCGATCGGGGTTACCTTCTTCAAACTCCACATAAGGCGTCATCGGCCAGCCTTTCTTCTCCATATCTGCAAACAGCGCCGGCCCAAAAGTGTCGTGCAGGAATGCGCCCAGGGCTCCCCCCAGCTTATTCCATTGCGTGGCCAGCAGGGTCATGGTATATTGGTAGTCGGCTCCGTCGCTCACATGGTTGTCGATCTGTATCTCCGGGTTCACCCAATGGAAGATCTGCACGAAAGACCGGGCATTGCGGGTGTCGTTCTTGGTGAAATCGCGGTTCAGGTCCAGGTTCTGCGCATTGCCCCGGAATCCATAGCTCTCCGGACCGTTTTGGTTCACCCGGGAGAAGGAAGTCCTGTTCAGCGCCCCGCCAATATTGTACAAGGGTATGATAGCCAGGGCGATATTATCCGGTAAGCTTATCTTTTTGATCACGAGGTCCCGCAATAGCAGCATGCTCGCATCTACCCCATCCGGCTCCCCGGGATGGATGCCGTTGTTGATCAGCAGCACGATCTTATGCTGCTTATGCCATATCGCCGGGTCGGCGACCCCGTCATTGGAAAACAACAGGACATGATATGGATAGCCGGCATCGCTCATCCCCATCTCGCGGATGGAGAGGGCAGGGGATAGCTTGTCCAGCTGCTTGTAGAAGGCGATGCATTCGGCATAGGTCGCCGTTTGCATGCCGGCAGACCGTTCAAAAGGCGTCTGTAAGACCCCGGCAGGCTGGGAATAGCCTTTAAAGACCAGGATCAACGGAAGCAAGAACAAAAATTTAAGCGGGATCGGTAGTTTGTCGGCCATAGCGGTTATTTGGTCGATAAAGATAAGGGTTGACCTTCTATTCCCTTACCTTCAAATCCTTTAATCACTAAACAACAGATCATGGAACCTACTAACATCACTCCCTCCGCATCGGCTTCCTCGGGCTTCAACTGGAAGGATTTCTTCTCTTTCCGCACGATGATCACCTTGCAGATCATTCAGATCATCTATATCGTCATGGCTATTCTGATCACCCTCGCCGCCCTTGTCTCCATTTTTAGCGGCGGCGGATACTATGGTTTCGGACCCATGGCCATGCTCGGCGGCGGCCCCGTTGGCGGCCTGATCATGCTGGTCGTAGGGAATGTCTTCCTGCGCGTGTGGTGCGAGATAATTATCGTCTTCTTCCGCATCAACAAGACCCTCAATAACATAGAGAACAATACCAAAATGTAGGAATAAAAAAGGCCGACCCATAGGTCGGCCTTTTTACAAGACTTTATCTTACAATTAATTAAAGCTAGCCTTATTTAGCTGCCACAACCGCAAGGCCATTGACCTTACGCGCCAGTTTGCTCTTGAGGTTGGCGGCCTTATTCTTGTGAATAATGCCCTTCTTAGCCAGTTTATCGATCTGGCTGGCTACCTCTGGTAACGCCTCCCCAGCTTCTTTCTGCTCCTTAACAGCCCTCAGGTCACGGATTGCGTTACGGGTGGTCTTGCCATAGTAACGGTTACGATCCCTGCGCTTGTTGGCTTGCCTTACATCTTTTTTGGTTGCCTTATGATTTGCCATGAACTCGACATTTTTAGGACGGCAAAGGTAGGCCCAATCGCCGGAAATACCAAAAAAATAACGTTTTTCTTTAAGGCCCGTCAGGATGCCCTTTTGCCCCTCTCTTATTAAATAATTAGTAAAATCCATCACAATCCTACTATTCCTTCGTTAATTTTGAACGATATTTGTAGGCCAATTAGCCAATTATATTAGCTCCATGAAAGACTTTTCATTTATAACTAATTCTCATCCAAGTTATATCGAGGGACTCTACCAGGATTACGTGAAGAACCCCGATGCCGTTGACCCCGAGTTCCGAAAATTTTTCCAAGGATTCGATTTCGCGGTTACCCAGGGTAGATCTGCCACATTGAATGGCACTAACGGCGCAGCCGCCCCTGTCTCCAACGGATCTGCCAACGGAACCTATACCGCCGCCAGGCCCTTGACCACTACCGACGGCGTAGACTGGAAAAAAGAGCTGGGCGCCTACCGTCTGATCCTGGGCTACCGGAACAAAGGCCACCTGCTTGCCAAGACCAACCCTATCCGGCCCAGAAAGGACCGCGGCGCCAATCTCGGCCTCGCTTTCTACGGCTTCACCGAGGAGGACCTGGACAAGAACTTCTTCGCCGGCAACCTCATAGGCCTGGGAACGACGACCCTGAGGGCCATCCTCAACCATCTCCAGCAAATCTATGCCGGCCATGTCGGCATCGAGTTCAAGTACATCAGCGACCAGAAAAAGGTGGACTGGCTGACCAATGAGATGGAAAAGAAATTCCTCAACCCCCTTCCCCTGGAAAAGAAGAAGCGCATCCTGGAGAAGCTCAACCAGGGCGTCCTGTTCGAGAAATTCCTCCATACAAAATACATCGGCCAGAAACGCTTTTCCCTGGAAGGCGGCGAAGCCACCATCGCCGCGCTCGATACAATTATTAATACGGCCTCCGACCATACCGTACAGGAAGTCGTCATCGGCATGGCCCACCGCGGCCGGCTCAACATCCTCGCAAACATCATGGGCAAGACCTATGAGCAGATCTTCAGCGAGTTCGAGGGGACGGCAAAGCCAGACCAGACCATGGGCAGCGGCGACGTGAAATATCATATGGGCTACGGCAGCGAGGTAAAGTCGGATGCGGGTAAGACCGTTTACCTCAAGCTCATGCCGAATCCTTCGCACCTGGAAACCGTAGACCCCGTAGTCATCGGCTTCGCCCGCGCGAAAGCAGATGTCATGTACGGAAGCGATTATGACAAGATACTCCCGATCCTGATCCATGGCGATGCCTCCATCGCCGGCCAGGGTGTCGTATACGAAGTGTTGCAGATGAGCAACCTCAAAGGCTACTATACCGGCGGAACCATGCATTTCGTCATCAATAACCAGATCGGCTTCACCACCGATTTCGATGACGCGCGCAGCTCCGACTATTGTACGTCCCTTGCCGCCGCCATCCAGGCCCCGGTGATGCATGTCAATGGCGATGACGCAGAAGCCGTGGTCAAATGCGCCGAGATAGCCACCCGCTACCGGCAGGAGTTCAACTCCGACGTCTTCATAGACATGGTCTGCTACCGCCGTCATGGCCATAACGAAGGCGATGACCCCAAGTTCACCCAGCCGCACCTGTATGCGTTGATCGATCAGCATCCTAATCCCCGCGAAGTATACACGCAGTTCCTCATGGAGAACGGCGAGTCCGACGCCAAGGAAATGGCTAAGGACATGGAAAAGAAATTCTGGGCCGACCTGCAGGAACGGCTCGACGAGCTCAAGCAACACCCGCTGCCGTATACTTACCAGCAGCCCGACCTCTGGTGGCAGAGCCTCCGCAAATCGAATCCCGCTGATTTCGACCAGTCTCCAAATACGGCCATTCCGGAGGCGGACTTCCGAAAGATCTTCGAAGCTATCATGGCCTGGCCCGAGACCTTCAAGCCGTTGCGGAAAGTGGAGAAGCTACTGCAGGATAAGATCAAACTGTTCAACGAAGAAGGAAAGGTCGACTGGGCGACGGGTGAGCTGCTGGCCTACGGCAGCCTGCTGTTGGAAGGGAAAGACGTCCGCATGAGCGGCCAGGACGTACAGCGCGGCACCTTCTCCCATCGCCATGCCGTGCTCCGTGACGAAAACACCGACGAACAATACAATCGCCTCAGCCGCCTGCCGGACGCAAAAGGCGAGTTCCGCATCTTTAACTCCCTGCTCAGCGAATACGCGGTTCTGGGCTTCGAATACGGCTACGCCCTTGCCAACCCCAACGCACTCGTGCTTTGGGAAGCACAGTTCGGCGATTTCAGCAACGGCGCCCAGTCCATCATAGACCAGTTCATCGCCGCCGCCGAACAAAAATGGCAGCGCATGAACGGCGTCACCCTCCTTCTTCCTCACGGCTACGAAGGACAAGGACCCGAACATAGCAGCGCCCGCATGGAACGCTTCCTCCAGATGTGCGCGGAATTCAATATGGTCGTCACCGACGTCACCACCTCCGCTAATCTCTTCCATGCATTCAGGCGTCAGCTCACCTGGCCCTTCCGTAAGCCGCTGGTAAACTTCTCTCCCAAGGCCAACCTTCGCTATTCCGGAACCTACTCCGCCATGAGCGCCTTTACACAAGGCGGATTCCAGGAAGTGATAGACGACACTTTCGTGGAGCATGCCGACAACGTGAAGAAGGTGCTCTTCTGCAGCGGAAAAGTCTACTTCGACCTGGCCGAACGCCAGCAAAAGGACAACCGCAAAGACGTCGCCATCGTCCGCCTCGAACAGCTCTACCCGCTGCCGGCACAGCAGCTGGAAAACCTCTATAAGAAATATAGCCAGGCGGCCACCTGGTTCTGGGTCCAGGAAGAGCCCCTCAACATGGGCGCCGCTTCCTTCCTGCAGATGAACCTGAAATCCATCAACTATGGTGTCATCAGCCGTCAGCCCAGCGCCGCCACCGCCACCGGTTATTCCAAGGTCCACGCACAGGAACAGGCCGAGATCATCGAAACGGCTTTCACCATTTAGTGCGTACATTTGCAAATCGTAAATAAAAAGAAGGTTTCTAATGATTGATATTAAAGTTCCGGCCGTAGGCGAGTCCATCAGCGAAGTCACGCTGGTCAAATGGCTCAAAAAGGAAGGTCAGTATGTCGAACGCGATGAGGTCATAGCAGAATTGGAAAGCGAAAAAGCTACATTCGAGGTCAACGCGGAAAAAGCAGGCGTCCTCAAAACCGTAGGGAAAGAAGGCGATACC
>JAMFRX010000716.1 GCA_026224995.1 Puia dinghuensis | reverse complement strand
TAGGCTGCGGGGCTTGCGGCAGGAAATGCCGGAAATATTTCTTTACCGGGTAGGAGGAGAGATAGAATTCGGTGAGCAGGGCTTTCCACTTACGGCTAAAGGGAGTAAATATGGTATAAGGGGTGCCATCGTCCTTGAGCACTTCGCCTTTTTCGAAGATCACCTGATCTTTATAACTATGGAAGGGGATATTGCTGGCGGCCAGGAGCTTTTTGATCTCCTCGTCCCTTTGGGTTGCGTAGGGCTCGTAGTCCGTATTGGTATAGACGGCGGCGACCTCGTGTTTGGACAGGAGATGCCGGAAAGCTTCGGCAGGGTGGCCGTAATGGGTCTCGAGGGAAGACCCGGCCAGCTCGAGCTTTTGCTGTATGGACTGGAGGGCCAGGTAGATGAACTCAACCCGCCTATCCGCCTTCGGCTCCAGTTGATCGAGGATATTGCGGTCGAAGATGAAAATTGGGAGGACGGGTAAGCCGCTCTTCAGGGCATGGTAGAGGCCGGCATTGTCTTCCAGCCTCAGGTCGCGGCGAAACCAAAATACGGTGGCGCGCTGTTTCATTCTATCAGTTGTTTGTAGACCTTCTTAGTCGTGTGGTTGATGTACTGCTTTCCCCTGAAGGCGGCTACCCAGCGAATGCCTTTGAGGGCGTTTGTCAGGAAGACCTCATCGGCTTTGAGGAGGTCTTCCGGGGTCACTGGGGCTTCGTGAACGGGGAAGCCTGCCGCGGGCATGTTCTCCAGGAGATAGCGGCGCATCACTCCTGCTACCCCGGCTTCCGACAGCGGCGGGGTGTAGACCTGTCCGTCCAGGACGTAAAAAAGGTTGGCGATGGCGCTGTCGGCCAGTCTATCCTGGCTATTGAGCACCAGGCAATCGTCCAGTCCGTGGTCTTGGGCGTAGCGGGCGGCCAGCACGTAGAGGAGGTAATTATTGGATTTGAGGTTAGCCAGGCTATCGCAGGCCTTGCGGCCATCCGGGAAAACATCAATAATCAAGCCTCTGTCGTTCAGGTCGGTGGATTCGACCGGGAGGGGCCAGGATTCGATGCTATAATGGGGAAGAGGGTCTATGGGATCGAAAAGGCCGCCTTCGCCGCGGAAGGCTACGAGCCGGACCCTGGAGAGCGGAAGGTGACCATTGGCAGCGCAGAGCCCGAGGATCTCGCGCTCCAACAGCTGCGGGGTAAAGGAAGCGGGTGGAGCAAATCCCAGGAATTGGAGGCCGGAAAAAAGGCGGTCAAAATGATTGGCGCCCAGGCGAATCCGGTCTTTTTGGATCAGCATGGTCTCGAAGAGTCCGTCCGCATAGCGGAAAGCACGACTGGCGGCGGTAAGGAATGGCGTTCCAGACCTGAGAAGGGTCCCGTCAAAATTGATCCAGTCGGGGGTGGAATTCAATGCTCCTAAAGGCTTTACTGCTGTACGATAATACCGTTCTTAACTGCATACATGACGAGGCCGGCCATGGATTTGGCGCCGGTCTTGGTCTTGAGCTTATCCCGGATGGCTTCCACGGTGCGGGGGCTTATGTCCACTATGTCCGCGATCTCCTTGGTGGTCTTTTCCTCGCACATTAGTTTCAGGACGGTGAGCTCTTTTTCCGTGAGATTGATATCCTGGGGAGCGCCGATCTCGGGTCGGCGGGTTCGCAATCCAGTCAATAATGCCTTGTTAGTCAATTCGTTGAAGAAGAACTCCTGTTCATAACAGGTCTTAATGGCCTGATAGATCGTTTCGGAATCGGAGTTCTTGGTCAGGTAGGAATTGGCGCCGATCTCCATGAGCTTGGATATCATGGAGTGGTCGTTATGCATGGAAAGGATGATAACTTTTACATTGGGGTGGTCCTTGCGGATCTCCGGCAGGGTCTGGATGCCATCCATGATGGGCATTTGGATATCCAGCAAAATTACGTCTGGTTCAACGTGCTTGAGGAGGTTGAGGAGCTGCATGCCGTTGTCTGCTTCGGCAATAAGCTCTACATCTTTCTTTACTGCAAGAGCTGTTTTGACACCGGCACGGAAGAGGGCATGGTCATCGGCAATGGCGACTTTAATAGCCTGATTGAGGTCTGGTCGTTTCATTAGATTGAATTTTCTAAGCCGTCTTGGCGGCTTTGGTTTTCATACCGGCAGTGGATTAGCTGCACGATATCTATGCAAAATGAAGCAAAAAATGCTATACTTACTATAGAAAAATTACGCAACAACTTGTTTTCGGAATATACTATTCTACTAAGATAGGTAGTTTTTTCCCGATAATGAAGAAGAATTTATACGTGCCTGGTTATAGGGGTTTTACGATAGAAGACGTAAAAGCCGAAAAGTTAAAATCGGGCAAATGTGCGCTTGTCCACATGGCTGTGGACAACTATTTTTGTTCTGTAAGTTGATTGACGGGGATTAGCAATCTCAACCATCCAATGTCCAGAAACCGTCCAGAACTTTTTCAATATTCTATGAAACCCGGCAAAATCCAATGGTCAATCAACTTTCTTACAAAACTAAAGTTCAGTATCCTATAAAGAATGGCCGAGACCTTTGAGAAACCTGTATCCCGGTTCCTATGAAATCCAAAACCTGATCCAATCCAATATCCAATTGATCCAGTATCTTGTGTGATCCAGTATCTTAATGACAATTGACCACAGCTAATCGCTGAATCGAACTCTTTTTGGTCTCCTCTCTGGTAGTAAAGTTTTTGTGGCTCTTACGTATTCCTACGTAAGAGCTTTTTTATTGCATCAGATCGTTCCAATACTCGCTGTACAGGTTCCTGGTCTGCAGCAAGCTAGCGTGCGTACCGGATGCTTTGGTCGATGGTATAGCGCCCTTGCAAGCGACAGGCTGAGGATGGCGATTAGC
>JAMFRX010000715.1 GCA_026224995.1 Puia dinghuensis | reverse complement strand
CCGTGGCAGGTGTCGTTCCTGCAGTATCGACCAATCTGGCGGCTACTGTTGCCGGGCGGCTTATTGGCCACGTCCATGTATACAGCTCACGGCCGTAGGGGTCTTTGGCGGTAAGCGAGAGGATATCGTAATCCTGCCAGCGGCTGGGCAGGCTGAGCGCGAGGATGCCGTTCTCACCGGGGCGTATATCGGGGGCCGGGACCTCGCCGCCGGCGCCGCCTGGGTTTTTGGCAGCATGGCTCAATCGCCAGGAGAAACGGCATTGGTTGAGGTTGGTATAGAGGAAGCGGTTTTCCACCTGCAGGCTGCCGTCGAAGGCCGGGGTGATCTCGCGCCGGAGGATATGCACCGGGGACCAGATCTCTTTTACTGCGAAGTAGCTGCCTTCTTTTTCGCGATAGGGTCCGAGGATGCCGTCGGGACCATGGTCTTTATCGGTATCGAGCTCCCCGTTGCGGTCGGTGCGCACGACGGCTTCGTCGGAGAAATCCCAGAGGAAGCCCCCGGCCGAAAGGGGATTGTGCCACATGAGCTCCCAGAAATCGTCGAGGCCGGCGCCCATGCCGCCATCGTACAGGCCATGAAGGAATTCCGTCGGGAAGAAGACATCGTGTCCATGCCAGTAGCTACCATTACCATAATCGTAGTTGATATAATGCTGGGTATCCATATGGCGGAAGTTGGCCCAGGGATGGATGAGCGGACGGCTCTGCGGGTCGAGCTGGTCGAACAGCGGGTCCAGGTCGAAATTAAAGCCGCCCTCATTGCCATTGTCCCAGATGACGATGGAAGGATGGTTGACGTCCTTTTCTATCATCTCTCTTACGAGCTTTGATCCTACTTCAGTATCGTAGGCATGATGCCAGCCCGTGAGCTCGTCGAGCACGAAGACGCCCAAAGAGTCGCATACATCCAGGAAGTGGTCGTCCGGCGGGTAATGGGACATCCGGACGGCATTCATATTCATATCTTTCAGGAGCTCCACGTCTTCTATGCTGAGCGCTTTGCTAAGGGTGCGGCCCGAGCTGGGCCAGAAGGAATGGCGGCAGATGCCTTTGAACTTGATTCGGGTGCCGTTCACGTAGATGCCATCACGCTCCCGCAGCTCGACGGTACGAAAGCCGAAGCGTTGCTCAACGGAATGAAGGGTGGTATTTTCTCTGGATAGCGTATAGACCACTTTGTACAGATGCGGCGCTTCCGGGTTCCAGGTCAGCGGTTTGGAAAAGTTGGCCTGCAGGTGTGCAACGGTATCGCCATAGTGGAGCGACGTCGAGAAGGCATCTCCTACTTTCTCTCCGGTGAGCGTATACACCTGGGCCTGGAGACGGTCGGCGCCGGTGATGCCGGCAAGGTGCACCAGAGCCGAAAAACCCCCGTCGGCCTTGGCGTCGATGGCCTGGCTGCGGATATGCTGTACGGGCAGCGCTTCGAGATAAACGGGGCGGTAAATGCCGCCGAAGACCCAGAAATCGCAATGCCGCTCGGCCATGTTCACGGAGTGGTTAGATGACTCTTTGGCGACGGTGACTTCCACGAGATTGGAACGGCCATAGCGCAGCAGTGCGGAGATCGGATAGCGAAAACGGTAGAAGGAGCCCTGGTGAGTGGCGCCGGCCGATCGGCCATTGATCTTCACCTCGGTATCGGTCATACTTCCTTCAAATACGATGTCGACTACCCGGCCTTTCCATTCGGCAGGGACGTCGAAGCTGTACTTATACAAACCTTTTTCGTGGCCGCGTAAGGAGTCCTTATCCAGGCCATAGTTGTATTTGCCAAAACCCTGCAGCTCCCAATTAGAGGGCACGGGGATGGTCGTCCATCTGCCGGAGCCGCGGCCTTCGGTGCAATAGAATTGCCAGTTGACGGTATGGTCGTTTCCGGTGCCCGAAAGGAACAGCTGTTGGGTTGCCTGGGCATTGGCCAGGAACGGCAGCAGGAAGAGCATGGAGATGGTCAGGCATTTTTTCATTTGATATCATTGCCGGTGGCCCGGAAGGGCATGGCGGGCAAGCCTTCTTTGTTATATAAGTTGGGTTGAGCCGCCTCGTTCCAACCGAAACGGACGGCTACGGGTTTGGTCTTCGCTGTAAGGGTGATCTTATCACCACCGGTGATGGCAGCCAGCGCGGGGGTGAACTTACCGTCCTTACCCGCCGTCTCGAACCAGTCCAGGGGCTGGCCATCGTGGGAGATCAGTCCGCTCCCGGCATTGGAGAAGGTCAGCTGTACGTTCTTGCCCTTGATGGTCATGGTCAGGTAAGTGGGGCCGGAGCAGACGACATCTTGTTTGTAGTCTTTAGCGAGCGCCCAGAGGGCGAGGCGGCGGCCGAT
>JAMFRX010000714.1 GCA_026224995.1 Puia dinghuensis | reverse complement strand
CTGGGCTATTTCCAGGCCGGATTCGAGAACTCCAACCGGACGCCGGGCTATGTCTTCGACAATGCCAGCAGCTTCAACCTGGATACGGCGGCGCACCATGACTTCGGCAAGGAGAATACGACGCATATTTTTGCCTCCATCGATCAGCCGCAGCATCAGCTGAACCTTTCTGCCTCGTACTACCTCATGAGCAACTATACCTACTTCGATGGGTATTACAAGGAGGCCCAGTATTCGTCGTTGTTCAACCTGCTGCAGATCACGCTCAAGAAGCAGTTTACGATCTATCGTCACTGGAAGTGGCGGACCCTGTCGACGATACAGCAGGTGGCGGGCTCTTCTCCCGTTCATGTGCCGCTGCTGACATCCGTCAACCAGATTGGCTATGACGGCAGTTTCGGGTTCAAGAACCTCAACATCAGCTTCGGCACGGAGATCCGCTATATCAGTCCCTACAAGGCGGACGGTTATTCGCCGGTAGTGGGACAGTTCTATTCGCAGGATTCCACCATCAAGCAGAAGCTGCCCGATATCAACCTCTATATGCATCTCCGCATCCGAAGCTTCACCCTCTATGTGCAGGCCGAGAACGTCAATTCCCTGACCTTCAGCCCGCATGGCTTCGGCTTTTACAACAATAATTTCGTAGCGCCCAACTATCCTGAACAGGCGCTTATCATCCGTTTTGGTGTCTTCTGGGGATTTATCAACTAATGATTGGCTGTGCAGGCGCGTCAGCAATCCGGCTCGTCGCAGGGTGAGTCTTCCATTTCGATCTCGAGGGTGGCGTGCTGGATCTTCTGATGGAGCAGCTCGTGCTTGATCGTGTGCTTAAGCTTTTCGATGAACTCCATGCTCGCGGTGCGGTCGACGCAGAGGTGGGCCGTCAGGGCATTCTCAGTGGTGCTGATGGCCCATACGTGGATATGGTGAAAGTCTTTTACGCCATTGATGCGGGAGATGGTCTCCCTGATCTTACCGATCTCGATGCCGCCTGGTACGCCGTCCAGTGAGAGGCGGAGGCTATCGCGCAGCAGCTGCCAGGTGCTGAAGAGGATGACGACGGCCACCAGCAGGCTCAGGACCGGGTCGATCCAGTGCAGGTGGGTAAAGAAGATGATCACCCCGCCGATGACCAGGGCGGCGGAGACTATGGCGTCCGAAAGAAGGTGGAGGAAGGCGCCCCGGACGTTAAGGTCGTTCTCCCTGTCACGCATAAACAGGAGGGCCGTCACTGCGTTGATCCCGATGCCGATGGCTGCAACGATGGAAATGATCTTACCCGGCGGGGGAAGGCGGTCGGGTTCTATGAGGCGGTGCACGGCTTCGTAGCCGATGGCGCCGATCGAGAGGAGGAGGATAGCAGCATTCAGCAGCGCCACTAAAATGGTCGTTTTCTTATAGCCGTAGGTGTATTTGTCGGTCGGCTTGATCTTCAGCAGGCGGATGGCGATGAGGGCCATGGCGAGAGAGGCCACATCGGCCAGGTTATGACCGGCGTCCGACAGCAGGGAAAGGGAATGGATGGAAAGGCCTACGATCACCTCGATGACGACGAAAAGGAAGTTCAGGACGATGCCGATGACGAAAGCCCGGTTGACATTCTGGAGGTTCACCGGATGGTGATGGTGGCCGAAGCCATGACCGTGGTCGTGACTATGTTCATGTTCATGGTCGTGGTCATGTTCATGCGTATGTGGATGGGCGTGATCGTGGGTATGTGCCATTAAGTACGGTTTTTTTATCTGTAGTCGTCGCGGGCAGGGGCAAAGGAGTCGATGATCTTGCAGTCCGTCAAAGCATAGGCCGAATGGACGGTATTGGAGGGGATGACGTGGACGGTGCCCGGGGTGAAGAGATATTTCTCACCGCCGATGACCATTTCCAGCTCGCCTTCCACGATGTAGGTGATCTGTTCATGCACATGGTGATGTTCGGGTCCCTGGCTGCCTGCCTTGATGTCCCAAAATACGAGGGAGCTGGTGTCGCCGTGGACCATTTTGCCGAAAAATCCCGGAACCATTTGTTTGACAGGGATGTCCTTCAGATGCTGCATGACTGAATTTTCCCGAAGGTACATAAAGTTGGTCAATAAGGACTTTTCACCGCGCCGCCATCCACCTGGATGGTGGCGCCCGTGATATAGCCGGCCAGGGGGCTGGAAAGGAAGGCCACGAGGGCTCCTAATTCTTCCGGCTTGCCGAGGCGGCCAAGGGGGATGTCTTTGGCGCGCTGCGCCAGCAATTCGTCGAAGCCGGGCCCGCCAGGGGTAACGGCAGGCATTGTTTCCCTTACCCTGTCTGTGAGGATGGTGCCGGGTGCGACATTGTTGACGGTGATGTTATCCGGTCCGAGCTCATTGGACAGCATTTTTGCCATACCGACTACGCCCATGCGCAGACTGGTGGAGAGGACCGAATTGGCTAAATAGGTCTTTACGGAGAGGCTCACGATATTGATGATCCTGCCGCTGCCCGTCTTGCGCATGTGGGGGAGAACGAGGCGGCTGAAGCGCACCGTGCTTAGCAGGCTAAGCTCGAAGGCCGATTGCCAGGCCGTTTCGTCGAAGGATTCGAATTTACCGAAGGGTGGGCCGCCGGCATTGTTCACCAGGATATCGATCTTGCCGAAGGTAGTGGCGGCGGCGGCTACGATGTCTGCGGCCTGTGCCGGATCTTTGACGTCTACGGGGACGGCCATCACCCGTCCTTTACCCAGGGCGCGAAGCTCCTGCGCCGTTTTTTCCAGCGTCGCTGCGTTGCGGGCGCCGATGACGATGTCCGCGCCTTCTGCCGCGAGGGCAGCGGCGCAGGCTTTTCCGAGGCCCTTACTGGCGGCCAGGATGAGCGCCGTCTTGCCGGTGAGTTGTAGGTCCATGGGGATCGATTCAGAAATAAAGATACGTTATCTTGCTATCCGGGAATATGGAAAAGATCATCCGGATAGTAATCGTTTTCGCTTTGCTGATGCTGGTCGTCCACCGGTTCATTCGTGGTCGGGAGCCACGATACCGGCCCTATGATTATCTTACGCGGCGTAAGCCGCCCTTGCCTGCGGCAATAGAGCAAAGGCTGATAGCTGCCGTCTTCGGCCCGTTGGAGGATATTGGGCATCACCCGGCGGTTCTCCAGGCGGATGCTTTGCTGGTAGATGAGGTCAACCAGCTGCTCTTTTGCTATAGCGCTGCGGGCAGCCTGACGATCCTCCGGCAGCAGTCGCAGGGACATTACCGGGAAATGCAATCGCTGGCCGTGCCGCTGAGCTGCACCGCTATGGCCCTGGACCCGGAGGAGAGTAAATTGTATTTCGAGGCAGATGGTTATCTGTTCGTGTATGGGGCAAGCTGATCATCTCCGGCGTCTCACCGTTCGAAGAAGCCTACGCTGCCGCCCACCCATTCCTTGTCTTTGTTGAAGCTGACCCCGATCATTTTTCCCTTGCTGAGGCGGGCCAGGTTGATGGCCAGGGTTGGGCGGGGGGCGCCGTCTTTCCATAGATACATCATGCGGATCTCGGCCTTGGCAGGGGTATCAGGCGTCGGGATGAGGTCGGCATATTTTACCTTTCGCTGAAGGATCCAGTTCTGCGGGTCTTTGACTTCCAGGTCGCCGGGCTGGACGTCGATGATCACTCCCTGGCCGGCAAAGGAGAACAGTGGCTTAAGCACGTAGTTCTCCAGGTCAGCCGGTGGCTGCTTGAGCTCGTTGAGGAAGAAGGTAGGTGGTACAAAGGGGTGGTGGATAAAGGGCAGCGTGAACTTGCTGATGCGGTAGAACCAGTTGGGATGTGTTACCCATTCCACGTTAAATTCCTGGCGGATATCTACATAATTATGGCCAAGGCGGGCCGCTGCGGCGTTCAGCTCGTCGAAGATGATCCGGTTATAGATGCGCCGGACAGGCATTTTCTTACCTGTGGCAGGGTGGAGATAGTACAGCTGCCGGCCTTCCTGTATGAGCTCTGTGAGGCATACTGGTACGATGCCCAGAAAGTCCTGGGTGCAGTAGAAATCTATCCGGGTTTTCTGTTCGTGTGGTTTTATTTCGAGCAGGATCGTCTGTTCCGGGGGGCAGTCGCCGACGATGGTCTCGCGTA
The DNA here is from genome assembly GCA_026224995.1 of Puia dinghuensis. Taxonomy (GTDB): domain Bacteria; phylum Bacteroidota; class Bacteroidia; order Chitinophagales; family Chitinophagaceae; genus Puia; species Puia dinghuensis_A. Next base: position 1,631 of record JAMFRX010000714.1, on the reverse strand, counting down.
GCAGGGAGAGATAGCTGTCGTGGTCGAGGCCGTTGAGGTACTGGCTATAGGTGTCGGGGATGGTAAAGTGGCGGCGCAGGACCTCGGGGTAGTAGGCCTGGAAGCCGTAGAGGCTGGCAAAACCTTGCATCTCGATGAGCTGCGGCTGCCAGCCGCCGTTGCCGTCGTCGCATACGCCGAAGTCGAAGACGAGGAAATGGGGATGGTCGTTCTCGCCGGCCACGCGATCGTTTTCCGGAATGGCGCGTTCTGTCCATTGCTTGAACCGGGGTTCGAGGATCAGGTTGATGATGTGCTCACAGACGTCGTTTAATTGCGCGGCAAAGGGCTTCGGTACGAATATGGGTGTTTCGGCTATGCGGAATTCTATGGCGCCGGGATAGCGGCTGTTCAGGTCGGCCAGGAATTGCTCATAGCGCTGCCGGGTGAAGGCGGCATTGAAGGCTTGGCGCAGTGCTGGTACCATCGGGAGATTTTACCGAAAGTTACGCTGTTTGGTGGCTATAATTTATTGCATAATCCAGAAAGTTAGGAATGACATGAGAATAGGTCCAGCGGATCTTGTCGGGGTCGTTGAGCTGGGTGATCATGCTCCGCCATTTTTCTTCTCCATGTTCGGCGACGACGGTATTCTTGCGGTCTTCGCGCTGCAGGTACATGCTCATGCCGGTGGCATCGGCTTCGGGATGGAACTGAGTGCCGATCATATATTCGTTAAAGCGGATGGCCATGATCGCTCTTTCCAGGGGGACATGGGGTCTTTCTTTTTCGATGGCCAGTACCTGTCCGCCCATGCGGGCCAGGCGTTCGTTGTCCGGCTGGATCACCTGGTAGCTGCGGCTGTCCACGGCATAAAAGGGGTCGCGGAGGCCGGTGAATACCGGTTCGGCTTCGGCGCCTTCCAACATGTGAACCGGGAACACGCCGAAGGCGGTCGACTTGCGGTGGGTGACGTGGGCGATGGCATAGTGGCGGCAGGCCAGCTGAAACGAGTGGCAGATGAAAAGTACCTGCTTAGGCGCGCCGTTGGCGGGGGCGTTATTGAAGTCTTCTACTTTTTGCAGCCAGCGCCAGTAGGCGGCTTCCCATTCGCTGCCTTCGCTGTCCAGCGGGCTGCCGGGGCCTCCGCTGGAGATATAAATATCATAAGAAAGGTCGGGAAGCTCCTGCTGCAGCCGGACTTCGTATTCGTCGTATTGCAGGTCCAGCTGATGGGTGCGGCCGAATTCCGTGAGCAGCTCGCGGATGCAGCGCATGCCCTGGTTGGCCTGGCCTTCATAGAGATCGAGAATAGCTACTCTAACCATCGTGCAAAGATACGGGGTTTTGCGGGATAGGGTCCGCCGGATGGCCTTTGCAGGGGTTATGGGAGCTTTCGCGGCTAGCTATTCCATTCGATGATCTGGTAGAAATCGTCCTTGAAGCTATCGCCGATCGGGATGATCTTCTTGCCGATATAGATCTCATTGCGGGCGATGGAGTCTATATGGGTCAGCGAGACGATGAAGCTGCGGTGTACGCGGACAAATTCCTCGGCCGGCAGCTTGGAAGAAAAGGATTTCAGGTTGCTGAGGGTGAGGATAGGTTCCGCCCTGGCGCGGACATAGATCTGGGTATAGTCCTTCATCCCT
>JAMFRX010000713.1 GCA_026224995.1 Puia dinghuensis | reverse complement strand
AGGTGCAGGTGCTGGACCCGGAGGAGTATGGCGGGGAGGTTTATCCCAAGCATGGGTCGGGATGTGTGCTGGCATCCGCGCTAACGGCCAATTTGGCTTTGGGCTATCCATTGCCGGAGGCGGCCGTGCGGGCGAAGCGCTATACCGGCTATTTTTTAACCAGTAATCAATCATTATTAGGATGGCATCGCTGAGTCGTTTGTATTTCCTGACCATGGACGAGGCGCCTATCGGCCCTGTGGAACAGGTGGAGGCGGCCTGTGCCGCGGGTATCCGCTGGATACAGCTGCGGATGAAAGAGGCGTCGGACCAACAGGTGCGGGAGGCGGCCGTGGCGGCGAAGAAGATCTGCGATGCCCATGACTGCGCTTTGCTCATTAACGACCGGGTGGAGATAGCAGCGGCCGTAGGCGCGCATGGAGTGCATCTCGGCAAGCAGGACATGCGGATAAGCGAGGCCCGGCGGCTCCTCGGTGAGGACCGCATTATCGGCGGCACGGCCAATACGATAGAAGATATCCGGGAACACTACCGGGAAGGTGCGGACTACATTGGGCTTGGGCCTTACCGTTATACGACGACCAAGAAGAACCTGAGCCCGGTGCTGGGGCTGGCAGGCTACCAGCAGATCGTCGCCCAGCTGCGGCGGGAGAAGGTCTGGCTCCCGATATTGGCGATAGGCGGAATAGGAATGAAGGATGCGGGCCCCCTGCTGGAGGCGGGTCTGCATGGCATCGCTTTCTCGGGGATGCTTGTGCATGCGGGGGACAGGCCGGCCGTCGTCCGATCATTGGAAGATGAACTAAAAACACACGAACATGCTGACAATTGCTGATAAGACGTTTGGTTCCCGGCTGTTCACCGGCACCGGGAAATTCGGTTCCCTCCGGATGATGGAGGAGGCGCTGCTCGCAAGCGGCAGCGAGCTGGTGACGGTGGCTTTACGGCGGGTGGAGGTCCGGGGGGACAACGGGACAGAGAGGCCCGGTGGGGCAGGGAATGGCAGGGCCGAAGCCGGTGAGACGGGTGCCGGGCTGCTGGATCATCTGCGGCATCCGCATCTGCACCTGCTGCCTAATACTTCGGGGGTAAGGGATGCCCGGGAGGCGATCTTTGCTGCGGAGCTGGCGCGTGAGGCGCTTGGCACCAACTGGATAAAGCTGGAGGTCCATCCCGACCCGCGGTGGCTGTTACCCGATCCGGTGGAGACGCTGGCGGCGGCGGAGGAGCTGGTTAAGCGAGGTTTTGTGGTGCTGCCCTATATCCATGCCGATCCGGTGCTTTGTAAGCGGCTGGAAGAAGTGGGTGTGGCGGCGGTTATGCCGCTCGGTTCGCCCATCGGCAGCAACAAGGGACTGAGGACGGCCGACTTCCTGGAGATCATCATCGCTCAGAGCAACGTTCCTGTGGTGGTAGATGCCGGTATCGGCGCCCCTTCGGATGCGGCCTGGGCGATGGAGATGGGGGCCGACGCGGTCCTCGTGAATACGGCTATCGCTGCCAGCGGCGATCCGGTGCGGATGGCCAGGGCTTTTAAGCTGGCCGTGGAAAGTGGGCGGATGGCTTTTGAAGCCCGGTTGCCTTTGGCTGGGGCCGGTGCGACGTCGCCAGCCGTGGCCAGCAGCCCGTTGACGACATTCCTGGACTAAAAACTACGAAGATGTTCTCCGAATTATTCGATCAATATCAGTGGGAGGCCGTAAAGCAGAGCATTTACGGCAAGACGGCCGGCGACGTGGAAAGGGCTTTGAGCCGGTCGCAGCGGGACCTGGAGGATTTCAAGGCCCTGATCTCGCCCGCGGCGGCGCCCTACCTGGAAGAGATGGCCCAGCTAAGTCACCGGCTCACCCTGAAGCGCTTTGGAAAGGTGATCCAGCTCTATGTTCCCCTTTACCTGAGCAACGAATGCCAGAATATCTGTACCTATTGCGGGTTCAGCTATGACAACAAGATCAGGCGGCGGACCCTGAACGCGGGGGAGCTGCTTACCGAGGTGGAGGCGATCAAGAAAATGGGCTACGAGCATGTGCTGCTGGTGAGCGGCGAGGCCAATCAAACAGTGGGGCTGGAATATTTTACCAAGGCGTTGGACATCATCGGGCCGCATTTTGCGCAGGTCTCCATGGAAGTGCAGCCACTGGATGAAGCCGAATATTCCCTGCTGATGGAGCACGGGCTACATACGGTCCTGGTGTACCAGGAGACCTATGATCGCCAGGATTATAAGCTGCATCATCCCAAGGGGAAGAAGTCCAATTTCGGGTATCGCCTCGAGACGCCGGACAGGCTGGGGAAGGCCGGCATCCATAGGATTGGGCTGGGGGTGCTGATCGGGCTGGAGGACTGGCGGACCGATAGCTGGTTCACGGCTTTGCACCTGCGTTATCTTGAGCGGAACTATTGGAAGACGAAATATTCGCTTTCTTTTCCCCGGTTGAGGCCGTTCTCAGGAGGATTGCAACCCAAGGTAGTGCAGTCGGACCGGGAGCTGATCCAGCTGATCTGCGCTTACCGGCTGTTGGATGAGGAGCTGGAGCTGTCGTTGTCTACCCGGGAAAGCCCTGTATTCAGGGATCATGCGGTGCGGTTAGGTATAACAGCTATGAGCGCAGGGTCGCGCACGAATCCGGGCGGTTATGCCGTGGATACCCAGTCGCTGGAGCAATTTGAGATCGACGATGACCGTCCGCCGGCCGTCATAGCGGAGATGATCAGGGGGCAGGGATATGAAGCGGTATGGAAGGATTGGATATAAAAAAAAACGGCCCGAAGGCCGTTTTTTTTTATAAAATAATTCGCGTGGTCAGTTGACCCACTCGCACGAAATAAATGCCGGCTGGAAGGCCGGATACCTCCATTTTACCGGCTGAGAGCTGGCCCAGGCGGAGCAGGTGGCCGCCGGCATCGGACAGGGTATAGAGCTCGTTGCTTCCCTGTTGGAGCAGGACTTCAGCCTGACCCTGGCCT
>JAMFRX010000712.1 GCA_026224995.1 Puia dinghuensis | reverse complement strand
GTTTCCTGGTGATCGGTGCGAATCCCTATCGCCTGCCGGATGAGCGTTACACCAGCTTTTGTACCCTGGTGGCCGATCAGCTGTCGACGAGCTTCGCCGAGATCCATGTCCGGGAGCTGGAGCGGGGCAAGGCCGAAGCGTTGGCAGAGCTCGACAAGGCGAAGACAATATTTTTTTCCAACATCAGTCATGAATTCCGGACCCCGCTGACGCTGCTGCTGGGGCCGATAGAAGACCTGCTCAACGATCCGGATACGACGCAGGTGAACCGATACCGCATTGGCGTGGCCTACCGCAATGCGCTGCGGATGCAGAAGCTGGTGAACACCTTGCTGGAGTTCAGCCGCATCGAGGCGGGACGAATGGAAGGGCAGTTCGGCAGGGTCGACATCGGAGCTTTGACGGTGGACCTGGCCAGCACATTCCGAAGCGCGATAGAAAAGGCGGGGATGCAGCTGCATACGGCAACCGGCGAGATGACACATGACGTCTATGTGGACACGGAGCTCTGGGAGCGGATAGTGCTGAACCTGATAAGCAACGCTTTTAAATATAGTGAGGCCGGGAGCATACATGTGGATATCAGACAGGTGGGGGCGGAGGTCCGGCTAAGCGTCACCGACACGGGGGTGGGCATTGCCGAAGACCAGCTGGATAAGATCTTCAATCGGTTCCATCGCATCGAGAACAGTGGGGGCAGGAGCCTGGAAGGCACGGGCATCGGGCTGGCGATGGTGCGGGAGCTGGTGCGGCTGCACCAAGGAAGCATTAATGTGATCAGCAAGCGGGGCGAGGGGTCGACATTCGTGGTGGCGATACCCACGGGCTCCGCGCATCTGCCGCAGGATAGGATCGTAGTTTGGGCGGCGGGCAGGTCTCGGCAGGCGGAGGCGTATGTAGAAGAGGCGTTGTTGTGGGCCGGGGACGGTCAACCAACGGACGAGCTTCCAGAACAGATGCGGAGATATAAAGTCCTGCTGGCAGACGACAATGCGGACATGCGGGAGTATGTCCAGCGGTTATTGGCGCCGCAGTTCACGGTGATCACGGCGCCGGATGGGGAAGACGCCTTTGCCAAGATGCTGCTGCACCAGCCGGACCTGCTGCTCTCGGACGTCATGATGCCGAAGCTGGATGGTTTCAGTTTATTGAAGCGGATCCGCCAGACACCAGAGCTGCAAGGCGTGCCGGTGATCCTGCTGTCCGCGCGGGCAGGAGAAGAAGCGAAGATCGAAGGGTTGGAGGCAGGGGCCGACGACTACCTTGTAAAACCATTTGGCGCCAGGGAGCTGCTGGCAAGAGTAGAATCCAATATCCGGATCGCCAGGGACCGGGTGGCGGCGATGAAGGAATATGCCGGGAAGCTGGAACAGGCGGTACGCCAGCGGACTCGGGAGCTGCGACGGCTGAACCACTCGCTGGAACAGAGCAACGAAGACCTGCAGCAATTTGCGCACGTGGCGAGCCATGACCTCAAGGAACCCGTGCGGAAGATCAGCACCTTCACGGGGAGGGTACTGGACGAATATGGGGCGCTGTTGCCGGAAGAGGCCAGGATCTTCCTCCGGAAGATCGGCACGGCTACGGCGCGGATGGTCACGATGATAGAAGGAGTGCTGACCTACAGTACGCTCAACAATAGCGAGCAGACCATCGGGACCATCAACCTGAACGAGGTCTTCAAACAGATAGAGTCGGATCTGGAGCTGGTCATAACGGAGATGCATGCCGAGATCCGCAGAGAGGAGCTCCCTACCATCCAGGGGGCGCCGGTGCTGATCTACCAACTGTTCTATAACCTGGTGAACAACGCCCTCAAGTTTAGCAAGACCAGTGATAAGCCGTTGGTTGTCATATCGTCAAGGCTTACCGAGGGGTCTGGCAAGAGAATTGCAGAACTGACGGTGAAGGACAACGGGATCGGCTTCGAGCAGGAACAATCTGAAAGGATCTTCGAAGCCTTTGCCCGCTTGAATTCCAAGGATAAATTTGAGGGGACCGGTCTGGGGCTGGCCTTGTGCAGGAAAATCGCGGAACGCCATCACGGTAGTATAAGCGCTACCGGGGTAAGGGACGAAGGAGCGGAGTTTGTGGTTAGGCTTCCGTTAAAACAATCGGAAAGAAGCATTTAAGACTAGAGTATGAACAAGCGATTTTTAGTCATTGACGACGACTCCGACGACCGGGAATTGTTCAGCGAGGCGCTTGCGTCCGTGGACCCCGTGATCGTGTGCGATCAGGCGACCGACGGGGCAGAGGCCCTCAAACAGTTGACCGCCCAGGACGATTACCAGCCGGACATTATCTTCCTGGATATCAATATGCCGGTGATGAACGGCTGGCAATTCCTTACCAGGCTCAAGAGCGAGGACAGGTACAAGGATATTCCCGTGATCGTGTATACGACCTCTTCCAACTTAAAAGATAAGATAATCGCCGACGACCTGGGGGCGCTGTGCTTTATCACGAAACCGCATGCATTCGGGCGATTGAAGAATATGCTGGGCATCGTGGTGAATCATGTGCATGCGCACGACTACAAGCGGATCTGCGATGAAGTGCATGCTTTAGGGGATATGGGGCCACGAGGGTAAACGTCTATATGTTTACCCCAGGCCGGACCACATATATTTGCGGCCGGCGGGAATCAATGGTAATTTCAATGTGTCCATTGATTATTTCATTTTAGGCCCTTTAGTCCTTATTCTTCTTTTCACCATCCTACTTTCCTTTCCCATCCTGGCTGGGTACCGTCTCTTCGAGCTCATCGAGGAGGGCGATCTGGGCAGGGTTGATGATCAGTCGGGCGTCGGCAAGAGAGAACCAGTCTCCCTTGTCGACCTCGGGAAAGGTAAGCATCTTACCGGACCGGCGGGGCCATTCCATTTCGAACGTATTGCTCACGAGTGTGTGGGGATCGAGTTCCCCGGGACTCGCCCAGGCGAAGACGCGTTTACCACCTTTTTGACGGATGGGGCTCAACGGTTGAAAAGGACCTTTGAGCGCATGACCGGTCTCCTCCTGGAATTCGCGGACGGCGGCATCCAGGGCGGGTTCCTCATTGGTAAACTGCCCTTTGGGGATAGTCCAGACGCCGGCTTCCTTGTTCTTCCAGAAGGGGCCGCCGGGGTGTACAAGGAACACCTGAAGGATGTCGGTCTTGCGCCGGTATAAGAGTATGCCTGCACTTTGCTTGGAGGTCATAAAGTAAGTGCAACAAATAGCCGGCCAGTTTCGTTATTGCATTACCTTAACCGTAATGCTCCGTCTGCTAACTGTATTTCTCCTGTTAACCGTGTGCACAGCGGGCTCTGCCCAGCTGCGGGTCGACTTTACGGCCGACCATTCCGGCGGCTGCGCTCCACTAATCGTACATTTTACTACCACAGGTTCAGCGGGGAACTACACCTGGACCCTGGGCAATGGCAACAGCGCGACGATCGCCAGCCCCGAGGCCGTATATACCGATGTCGGCACCTATACGGTAACCCTTACCGTGACCAGCGGCGGCCAGACGGCCACCGCCACCCATACCGTTACCGTTTACGCTCCACCGGCGGTGAGCTTTGCCGCCTCCGCGGCCAAGGTCTGCGGCACACCGGTAACGTTCACGGGCAATACGGACGGGGGCAATGGCGGCACCATCGTCGGCTGGCTCTGGGATTTCGGCGACGGTGGAACCACTAGCGGCGGTCCCTCCGCCACCCATACCTACGCTCAAACAGGAATGGCCGGCGCAAGCCTAACGGTGACGGATAACCACGGCTGTACCGCCAGCCAATCGCAGCCGGCTATCGTGCAGAACCTGCCCATCCTGAATACGTCTTTTACCGCAGACAAGTCCGTACTCTGCAATGTGACAGACCCCGTAGTGTTCACGAATAGCACCACTGGTCCGGGCACGCTGACCTACGACTGGGATTTTGGCGACGGAAGCTCGTCGGGCGTTGTGAGCCCCAGCCACAGCTATACACAGAAGGGGAGCTATTCCGTGAAGCTCACGGCCACGAGCAGCTCAGGTTGCGTCGTGAGCTATACACAGGCCAATAGTCTAAACGTCGCGAACTACAACACCGACTTCAGCTTTCCTGGTACGACCTTGTGCCAGAATACGACCGTCAATTTCACCGATAATAGCAGCCCGGTGGCCACCACCGCGGTGTGGTCGGTGGACGGATATCCGGTGAGCTACAACCAATATTTTGGCTACTACTTCGGCACGTCCGGGATGCATACGGTGACGCTGGCCAATACTTTCGGCGGCTGTCCGCAGTCGGTGAGCAAAACAGTGACGATCAGCCCCAGCCCGGACTATAC
>JAMFRX010000711.1 GCA_026224995.1 Puia dinghuensis | reverse complement strand
TGGATGATCAGGGGCGTTTCCATCTGGTTGTCCTTGGTGGCGAATTCCAGCTTGAAACGCCGGCCCTGGGCGAAGTCTACCTGGTTGGTAGCCAGGGTGAATTCGCGCCCGATGATGCTCCAGATCTGGACGTCGATCTTGGGACCGTAAAATGCCCCTTCGCCCGGGACCTCGATAAAGGGGGTATTGGTCCTTATCAGCACATCCCGTACCATATCTTCGGTTTCCCGCCATAATTCCGGCTCATCGATGAATTTCTGGCCCAGCTTGGCCGGATCATGGGTGCTGAACCGCATCACGTACTTGTCGACCCCAAATATCTTGAAATACTTCAAATACATCTCGTTCACCGCCTTGAACTCGTCATAGAACTGCTCCTTGGTGCAATAGATATGCGCGTCATTCATGTGCAGGCAGCGCACCCGCATGAGCCCGAACAGCTCCCCGCTCTGCTCATAGCGATAGCAGGTCCCATATTCCGCCAGCCGGTAGGGAAGGTCCTTATAGGATTTTTGTTCCGCGGCGAAGATCTTATGGTGGTGCGGGCAGTTCATGGACTTGAGATAATACTTCTCTCCTTCCAGCTCCATGGGCGGGAACATGCTGTCCGCATAGTACGGCAGATGACCACTGGTGAGGTACAGGCTCTCCTTGCCGATGTGCGGAGTGACCACGCGTTTGTAGCCGGCACGTTCCTCCGTTTCTTTAGCCAGCTTCTCCAGTTGCTCGATGATCACGGCCCCATTGGGCATCCACAGCACCAGTCCGGGCCCTACCTGTTCGTCGAAGGTAAAGATGCCCAGCTCCTTGCCTAATTTCCGGTGGTCCCGCTTCTTGGCCTCCTCAATCATCAGCAGGTACTCGTCGAGCTCTTTCTGGGAAGGGAAAGTAACCCCATACAGCCGGGTGAGCTGCTTGTTCTTCTCGTCCCCCTTCCAGTAGGCGCCGGCAATATTGGTGAGCCTTATCGCTTTTATGAAGCCGGTATTCGGGATATGCGGTCCCCTGCACAGGTCGGTAAACCCGCCCTGGGTATAGAATGTGATAGTCCCGTCCTGCAGGTTCTGCAGCAGGTCCAATTTATATTCGTCGCCCTTGTCGGTGAAATATTTGACGGCTTCCGCCTTGCTGATCTCCTTGCGCCGGTAGACCTCGTTCTGCCTGGCCAGCTCGGCCATTTTGGTCTCCAGCTTCCGCAGATCGTCTTCCGTGACCTGACGGCCGCCGAGGTCCATATCATAGTAGAAGCCGCCGCCGTCGACAGGCGGGCCGACCCAGAACTTGACGCCGGGGAACAAGGCTTCCACGGCCTCCGCCAGCAAATGCGCGCTGGAATGCCAAAAGGTCGATTTCCCATCCGTATCCGTCCAGGTCAGCAGTTTCAGGGTAGCATCGGTAGCTATAGGACGCGTCGCATCCCATACCTGCCCATTTACGTTTGCAGCCAATACTTTCTTCGCCAAGCCCTGACTAATGGAGGTGGCAACGTCCAACGCAGTGACGCCACTTTCATATTCTCTGACGGCGCCATCCGGAAAAGTGATCTTGATCATAAGGGTGCAAATTTAACAGATTCGGACGACACCGTTGGTCACCAGACCGTATTTTTACAAATGGTACGGATTAGAATAATTTAATTGTATAATTTGCCCGAGGAAATGTAGACTATGAGGAGACTTTATCTTTTCCTTTTTTTTATTGCACCCATCTTACTGCAAGCCCAGGACATCACCGGTATCTGGCAAGGCCATTTCCGCTCGTCCAGCGCCACCTCCATGCGGTCTACGGTATTCGATGACCGGTATCGCTTCGAAGTGCAGATCGCCCAGCATGGCAAAGCATTCGAAGGCGTGACCTATTCCTATCTCTCCTCTTTCTTTTACGGCAAGGCAGCGGCGGTCGGCACCGTCAACCCTAAAACGCAAAAGATCATGCTCCAGGAAGGGAAGCTCCTGGAAGTCCGCAATTCCACCGGCGACGTCTGCATCATGACCTGCTTTCTGCAATATTCCAAGTCGGGCGACGAAGAGTTCCTGGAAGGAACATATGTGAGCATGAACATCCGCGACTCCAGCAACTGCGGCCGGGGTACCGTCTTCCTCCGGAAGGTAACGACCTCGGATTTCTATCCGGAGCCTTTTGTCGTCAAGCGCGAAAAAGAGCTCAAGGCCGCCAGGCCCCCGTCCACGGCAAAAACGGCACCGCCAGCGGCAAGCCATCCGGTCGCCAAGCCGCCTTCAGTCGCCAGCACGACGCCGCCCGCCAATAAGCCGGCGGCAAAACCCGCCCCGGGCGCCCCCACGCCGAAACCCACGACGACGGCCCGCAAGGCGCCAACCGCACCGCCGGCCCCCGTTCCTCCGCCCATGTCCAGAGCCACCGTCCATAATCAAACGATGCAGCAGCCCGGCAACGACAGCAGCGGCGGCATCGGCCGGAAATTCCCGACCATCGTACCCGGCGTGATCAAGGACCGGGAGAACCCGGTGGTCAAAACGATCGTCGTACATACCACCGAGGTCACCCTCAACATCTACGACGACGGCGCCATCGACCATGATACCGTATCGGTCTATCTGGACAACCGGCCGGTGATCCTGCACGCCATGCTGACCGACCGCCCGATCGTCGTCACCCTGCACCTGGACGAGAGCAACGCCTACCACGAAGTCGTCATGGTAGCCGATAACGAAGGAGAGATCCCGCCCAACACCTCCCTGATGATCGTGAAGGCCGGGGATAAGGAATACGAGGTCAGGATCACCTCTACCGAACAAAAGAACGCGGTAATCAAATTCGAATATGCGAAATAGCTATTTCATAACAGGCTGCCTGGCCCTGCTGCTGTCTCTGGCGTCCCTCTGCCTGAAGGCCGAAGACCTCAACGGCATCTGGAAAGGCACCCTGACCCAGGGCGCCGGCGGCTGCTATCCCAGCTATTTCCTGGAACTGCAGATCAATTTCGCCAATGACAGGATCATAGGAAGGGCCTATGACTATTATGATAAGACGCACTTCGTAAAGATGAGCTTCACGGGACGCTATAACGCCAAGACACACCGGCTGGTCATCATAGAGGACAAGGTCCTGGAGGCCGATATCCCCCCCGATTGCCTGCCCTGTAGCAAGACCTATGACCTTAGCTATTCGAAAACCGGTGACCTGGAAGAGCTGGCCGGCGACTGGAAAGGGCTGTATTCTGAAAAACACCTGGTCTGCCCCCCCGGCAAGATCCGGCTAAAGAAAGCCAGCCAGTCCGACTTCCCCGTCGACGTCGATCAGAACGACACCCTGGCCATGCAGCAGGCTACCCTGCACCTGCAGCCGCGGGAGAAAGAAGTGGTAAAATCGGTGACCGTCAACAGCGCCGATATAAAGATAGAGCTCTACGACAACGCCGAGATCGATCACGATACGGTGACCGTGCTGATCAACGACAAGCTCCTGCTTTATCGGAAAATGCTGACCGACAGGCCTCTGACCATCCATTTCAATGCCCTTCCCGGCGTTCAGTACGAGCTGGTGATGTATGCGGATAATTTAGGCGATATCCCGCCCAATACGGCTTTGATGCTGGTGACGGCCGGAGACCAGAAATTCGAGGTCTTCCTCTCCTCCACCGAGGAGAAAAGCGCCGCCGTACATTTCGTCTTTAAGCCTTAATTCTTCTTCGGCAGGGGAAAAGAGTCGATGATCTCCCCGCAGGTGACCATTTTAGCCTTGTAGACCGGGTGCTTGTTCCCAAGATAGGGATTCGCGATCTCCGGCGTATTGCTTAGCCAAAACCCTTCGAGGCTGTCTTTGAACGCCATCGGGCACCGGATATGGTAGATCTTCGACTGGTCGTACTGAACGGTGCGAAGCAGGTTATAGAGGTCGTCGGTCACGGTATTGAAGGTCTGGCGCCGGCCTTCGTACCCCGCGCTAGCCGAAAAGCCCTTTGCATCCCCGCTTAAGCTGGCGGCCATGCTCTGGGCCGTAAGGATGATGCCGCTGTCCCCGCGGACCTGTCTGATCGGCAGGCTGTCAGTCTTGGCCGCCAGCGCATAGGCTGCCTGGTCGGCCTTCAGGGTATCCCAGTTCACCAGGGCATCATGGAGCGCAAAATAATTATCCAGCACCGAGCCGAAGGCATTATTGAACGCCGCCGTGTTCTTGGAGATCCTGAGCGCCCGGTCGTCGTGTGACTGCTGCCCGACGGGCTTGTCCGACAATAATTTGTAGGCCAGTAAACCTGCAGCAATAAAAACAACGATCAACAAGACGAATTTCTTCATTTAAACAAATTTTTTTTCAAAGGTGGTTTGGCGCCTTCGGATTGCATGCAAATATAATCCTTCGGCGCCAAACATCGAAAGTCTGCCTTACGGCAACGAGAACTTCGTCGGACCTGCTTAGAACTTTGACCCGAGCCACTGGCTCGGCTCTCGTTCGGGCCCTTCGCGAGCGCTCGGGCCCAGTCAGACCTTCGTCAAAGCTTCGTTCCTCGCTTTGCCTCGGTCGTTCCCTTCGGTCCCCTCGGGAACGTTCGCAACCTTCGTTTGCTCGGTTGTGCCCGTTTTTGCATAATTTTGCACCATGTTAGCAGGACTGCAGAACGTAACTTTTGAATTTGGTGCCCGTATAATTGTAAAAGACGCCACCTGGCATATCCAACCCAACGAGCGCATCGGCCTGATCGGCTATAACGGAACAGGGAAATCCACGTTGTTAAAACTATTTGCGGGCGAGTACATGCCCTCGGAAGGAACGGTGGAGCGGAGCCGCAGCACGACTATCGGCTACCTGCACCAGGACCTCCTGAGCTTCGACACCAATGGGTCCATCCTGGAGGTGGCCATGACCGCCTTCGAGCGGGTGCTTCAGCTGGAAAAGGAGATCGACGAGCTCGGAAAGCGGCTGGAGAAGGACCATGAGAACAACGACCTCCTGATCCAGTATACCGACGCCCTCCACGAAATGGACGTCCTTGACGGCTACACCATCCATCACCGCACGGAGGAGATCCTTCAGGGGCTTGGCTTCGCCAATGCCGACCTGCAAAGGCCTTTCCGTGAGTTCAGCGGCGGCTGGCGGATGCGGGTGCTCCTGGCCAAGATGATCCTCCAGAAGCCGGAGCTGCTGCTGCTGGATGAGCCCACCAACCACATGGACCTTCCATCCATCGAATGGCTGGAGAAGTACCTCCAGCACTACCAGGGTTCCGTGATCATCGTGAGCCACGACAAATACTTCCTCAACCGGATGGTGACCAAGATCGTAGAGCTCTACCAAAAGGAGCTGCACATCTACAATGGCAACTACAGCTTCTACGAGACGGAAAAAGTACAGCGGGTAGAGCTTCAGCAGCGCGCCTTCGAGAACCAGCAGGACTATATCCGTCAGCAGGAACGGTTCATCGAGCGTTTCCGGGCCAAGGCCTCCAAGGCCGCGGCTGCCCAGAGCGCCATGAAGAGACTCGACAAGATCGATCGCATCGAAGACATTGAGATCGAACGCCCCAATATCAAGATCAATTTCCGCGTCGACAAGACACCCGGCCGGGTACTGGCGACCCTCAAAGGCGCTACCAAGCATTTCGGCCCTATCTCCATAGTAGACGATGCGTCGGCAGAGATCGACCGCGGCGACAAGATCGCCCTCATCGGCGCGAATGGCAAGGGTAAGTCCACCCTGCTTCGGATGGTCGCCGGTGCGGAACCTTTCGAAGGCGAACGCATCTGGGGCCACAACGTGGAAGAGAGCTTCTATGCCCAGCACCAGATGGAAGCGCTGGATGTCAACAACACCGTGCTCGAAGAAATGCAGACCTGTGGCAGCCAGAAAACGGACCTCGAGCTGCGTGTCCTGCTGGGCTGCTTCCTCTTTAGCGGCGACGACGTGGACAAGAAGATCAAGGTGCTCAGCGGCGGCGAAAAAGCCAGGGTAGCCCTGGCCAAGACCATCGTCAGCAAAGCCAACTTCCTGCTGCTCGATGAGCCAACCAACCACCTGGACATGCACTCCTGCGACCTGCTCATCGACGCCCTCAATAAATACGAAGGCAGCTTGCTGCTGGTGATCCACGACCGATATTTTATCCAGCGGACGGCCAACAAGATCTGGGAGATAGAAGATCACAAGATCCGTGAGTTCAAAG
>JAMFRX010000086.1 GCA_026224995.1 Puia dinghuensis | reverse complement strand
GTTTCAGGAATATCAGGAGGCATCTGCCCTTTACCGTGAAATATAGATTGGATCATTTTAACATTTATGTGGACCGTCAGTCGGGGGATATGACCTACTTCAATCATGCCGACTTTGTATTCCATGACACCGTAAAACGGAGCTATGATTGGATCGAGAGCGCCACTTTTAGAAAGACCCCGGCCGGATGGAAGATGAATTTGCTTCATCTGACTGCCAGAGAGCCTGTGGCATCGGCCCCGGCTATCCGCTATGACACGATAAGGTATATAAAGGATCATTACGACAAAAGAGTAAATCTGTTTAAAACCGAGGCGCTAACGCAGGGAAAGATCGTTTTTTTAGGGAACAGCCTTACCGAATTCGGGGATTGGAAAGCGCTGCTCGGCGACCCATCCGCCATCAACAGAGGGATTGCAGGCGACAACACGTTTGGCGTGCTGGACCGGCTGGACGAAGTGATCGCGCACAGACCGGGTAAACTTATTATAGAGATCGGCGTCAATGATATCATGCAGGGCATCCCTGTTCCGATCATCGTAAATAATATTCATACCATCGTGGAGCGGGTAAAGGCGAAGTCCCCGGAGACGATGATCTATGTTATAAGCCTTCTGCCTACAAACGACAACGTTAAAACAGACTACCCGGAGATCTACGGAAAGAATGGGGTGGTAAATGATGTGGACCAGCGGCTGCGGGAGAATGCCGGAGAGAAAAGCTATGTTTATATCGACCTGGACGCCAGCGTCAGGGATAAGCAAGGTAAGCTTGGGGCTAATTATGCGATGCCGGATGGGCTTCATCTCAATAAGGCCGGCTATGCGGTCTGGATCAAGCTCTTACGGGCGAAAAAATATCTATAGACCGTAGATGTTGGGCTATTTATTCCGGGGCACGTATTCATTGAAATGGATCTTCAATTTCGCCCTGGTCATGAAGCGGGCGGCGTCCCGGGGACTGGCAAGTTCGCTGAATTCGTTTTTCCAGGCCTCCTTTTCGTCCCCGGTAGTAGCCATGCTAAGCGCACGCATAAGGCCGACATAGGCGAAGCCGACCTGGGGACCGGTAAGTGGCGGTTCATTGGTGACGGCTTTTTCGAGGCCGGGTACTGGTTCGAGCAGAATGAGCTCTGCTTTCAGGCTTTCCCTGGTGTCCTGGGGTATTATGGCGAGTGCGGGAGCGCCCGTGGCCGTGGCGGGGCTGGCCAGGGTCGGCGGGGTGTCGGGGCGGGGCTGATCGAGCGTGAAGAGGTGAAGGAAATCATTGACAGTGGCGTCCCTTTGGGTAAGGGCGGCGAAGTCGAACAGCTTTTCGAGGGTGGCCAGGGCGGAAGTATGGTCGTATATCGTATGGTCGACGATGCCTTTTTCTATCAGCGGGGACACGATGATGGCCGGGACCCGAACACCTGAGCTTCCAAAGTCGAAAGGCGCCTGACCCGACGCGGCGTTGATGGGGTTGTCGCCGGGCGGCGTGGCCGCGGGTGGTATGGCATGGTCGTAAAATCCGCCGTGCTCGTCGAAGGTGATGAGCAATACGGAGCTTTCCCAGATCGATGGGACACTGCGAATGGTTTCGTAAACGTCTTTTACAAGCTGCTCCCCTTTCCGAACGTCATCGAGCGGGTGCATAGAGTTCCCCCCACTGAAATCCCCGGGACCTGTGATATCGAATTTATGTGTACCATACTGGGGTTCGATAAAAATGAATTTCTCGTTAAACCCGGGAGCCTTGATCTTCGCGGCAAAATCGGCGATGCCGACAAATCGCCCTTTGGCCGAATTCCTGTCCATTCCCCTGAGGGCAAAGCTCACCGGGAAAAGGTCGCCTTCGACGATGCACCAAGGGAGGTTTTTAGCGTCGAGCGCGTCAAAGATATTCCCATGCTGAAAGGCGTATCCCGACAGGGCGGTTGCCTTGATGATATCGCCTGTAGTGGGGCTTTTTGTCAGGCCGCCGGAACTTGCGGCCATCATAAAGAACCGGTTCGGCCAGGTGGGGCCGGGCAGAGAGGAGAACCATTGGTCGCAGATGGCGAACTCGGCAGCCAGCTGATTGAGCACAGGCAGCTGTGCGGGCGAAAAGCAGTCCATGACCCGCCCGGGATCGGCTGCTTTTTGGGCGGCATAGCTATCGACAAACCCCAGGTTGGGCCCCGCGAGCTGCTGCGCCACGTCGGTGAATTCATGCCCGGGATCCTTGTCAAGGCCCTTGAGCGAAAAGTCTGCATTTTCGACGACCGGGAAAGTCTCTCCCGTGGCGATAAGTGTGTTGGCAGCGCCGGGAAGGGGTCGGAGGGTGGTCGTAGCCTGGCCGGTAGCAGCGTCCTTACCCCTGATATCACTGAATCCAAGGAGATGATCGAAGGACCTGTTTTCCAGCATCAGGATGAAGAAATGTTGTATTGGCATTGGTATACTGTTTTCTTACTTATTTCCCATACCTGGCAGACGAATTTAAACCTATATCGAGACCCTTGTGAATAAATTCCTAATTAACTCATTTTGTTAGCATTACCTCACAATTTGTATTATCTTCCCGCCGTTCTAATGGTCTTGTGCCACGTATTTCTTTTTGCAACCCTGATGTATTCCAATGTCCACTACTAAAAGCTCTCAAAATATCTCTTATTATTTCCTCTACGGGTTCTTATACCTGCTTTCCTTATTGCCTTTCCCTTTGCTATACGCACTTTCGGATCTTGTCTACTTCTTCTTGTACCGGGTATTCGGCTACAGGAAGGGCGTGGTGCTGAAAAACCTGCGGAATTCTTTTCCAGACAAGTCGCCTGAAGAGATCGATCGCCTCGCCCGTGACTTTTACAGCTATCTGTGCGATCTGTTCCTGGAGATGTTCAAGACCCTGAGCATTTCCAAAGAGGCTATGCTTCGTCACTGTACGATCTCGTCCGAGGCCCTGGAGCTGTTCCAGGAGTTGGGGAAAGAAGGGAAGAGCCTGGTCCTGGTGTGCGGGCATTATGGGAACTGGGAATGGGCTGGTAACACGTTCAGCCTGCTGTGCCCGCAACGGCTTTCGGTCATTTATCATCCCCTGAGCAGCAAGGCCTTCGACCGGCTGATGTACAAGATGCGAACCCGCTTTGGGACCGGCCTGATAGAGATGAGATCTACGTTCAAGGAGATGGTCAAACAAAAGGGCACGCTAACAGCCACAGCATTCATCGCCGACCAGACACCTTTTCCGGAGAAGGCTTACTGGACACGATTTCTGAACCAGGACACACCGATATTCATGGGGACGGAGACGATCGCCAGGAAGATGAACTACCCTATAGTCTACACTTCCCTGCAAAGGGAGCGAAGGGGATATTACCGCATCTATGCGGAATTGTTGGTGGAGAAGCCCGCCGGAACGGTCGAAGGCGAGATATCGGAGCTACATACGCGGAGACTGGAGCGGGACATCGTCTCACATCCGGAGATCTGGCTTTGGTCCCACAAGCGGTGGAAATACCAGAGACCCATTCTACAACCCATAAATCTGTCAACATGCTAAGTGGTAAAGATCTGATCCTTTCCACCAAGGAGTATGCCTGCGAAAATATCCGAGTTTCGTGGGCGCACACCCTTTCCACCCTACTCTTACTCGTCCTCTCCCTGACGGGCACGCTCTATGTGCCTTCGCTGGTCGGGAAGATCGGCTGCAGCATATTTGCGGGGCTGCTCGTGATCCGTTTTTTTATTATCTACCATGACTTCCAGCATCATGCCATCCTGCACAACAGCAAGACGGCGAAGGTGCTGATGACCATTTTCGGCTGGTATATCCTGGCCCCGGCCAGCATCTGGAAGCGGTCCCACGACCATCATCATCAGCACAATAGCAAGCTGTTCAGCGCGGATATCGGGTCCTACCCTATTGTGACCAAATGCAGATTCCAATCTATGGACAGGAAGGAACGATTCAGCTATCTGGCGATCCGCCATCCACTGACCATCCTGTTCGGCTATATCACGATGTTTATCTGGGGCATGTGCCTGCGCTCTTTTATCACCAATCCGCAAAAGCACCTGGACTCCCTGTTTGCGCTTCTGCTGCATGCGATCGCTTCGGTGGCAATCTGGCTGATCTTTGGGTTCCAGGGATGGCTGCTTTGTATGTTCATCCCCTTTTTTATCGGGCAAGCGCTGGGCGCTTATCTTTTCTATGCGCAGCACAATTTTCCCGGAGTGGTCTTCAAGGATCGCTGTGGCTGGACGTATGAAGGGGCTGCCATGGAATCTTCGAGCTATATGCGAATGGGGCCTTTTATGCAATGGTGCACGGGCAATATCGGCTATCACCATATCCATCACCTGAATTGCCGCATCCCCTTTTATAAGCTGCCCAAGGCGATGGAGCGTATCGAGGAGCTTCAACAGGCAAAAATAACTACGTTAAGACCGAAGGATATCCTTGCCTGCCTCCGGCTGAAGGTCTGGGACCCCGAGAGCCAGAAGATGATAGGGTTCAGGGAGATATTCTCGCCAGTACCCGCCAAGTCGTTGCCTGCGGTCGAGGTGTAAGTTTTGGATAGCCTGTGCTTCGCATGAGATTTTGCTTATCTTAGGCTACACTTAACTGCTGCTGCATGAAGCATTGTCTTATATTGGCCGGACTGTATCTTCTATCGCTCGCCTGTTTTGCACAAACATATATTTCCCTTGCTCCAAGCCTGTCAAATAATGCGGGGACCTTCGGTGAAAAAGCCAATTTTGCATTAGAGGTCGGCCGGCAATGGGATGTGTTCAGCCTGGGCATAGATTATGGAAGGACAAACCTTGGGAAAGTGCACGGCAGGGACACGGCCAATTACCTTGAGCTTCGACCGAACCTGAATATATTTCAGCAGGGTAAATTCACAAATACTTTTACTGCTGGAATAGGCTATATTTTTGCCGCGCAGCAAACCTTGCTTACGGAACTGACCTCCGGTATCGAGTATTCCTGGACCGACCAGCTCCACATCAACGTATATTTTGGGCAATACTACTATAGCGGAAGAACGGCCGCCAGCACGGAAACCTTTTTTGGACTTTCGGCCGTGTGGTATTTCTCTCCGACGCATTCCGGGTCTTTGATTAGCAAGCCGGCCAATAAATGAGCTATTTATTCGGTGAGGCGGATCTTATACACTGCTGCATAGGCACTGGGATAGTGACCGGCGGCATGAATCACCAACGCATCTTTTTCCTGGGTCCAGCGAAGCTTCTCCGTGCTGCCCAGCAGCTTTACCGAAACAACCCTGCCATTGCCGGCATCGCTGCCCAGCTTTTGCAGCCGGGTATCTCCGTCGGGCAGCTTCAGCGTGATAGCATATAAGGTGTCGCTTTTGGTAGTGTACCGGATATCCTGGGGTGTAAAGGGCTTGATCTTGCTGTCGGCGAAGGGTCCGCTGGCGTTGTCGGTAGGGCCTTCGCCATATTCCTTCCAGGGCCTGGTGGCGTAGATGGCTTCGCCGTTTACCTGAAGCCAGCTGCCCATGCTGAGGAGGAGCTGCTGCTGCTCTTCGGGGATGATGCCGTCCGAGCGGGGGCCGATGTTGAGCAAGAGGTTACCATTCTTACTGACGATATCCACCAGCTCGTCAACCAGGTATTGCGGTGTCTTGTAAGTCTCCCCTTTTATATAGCCCCAGGACTTGAAACCGACGGCGTCATCTGTCTGCCAGGCCGTGTCGCGTATCCCGCCGAGCATTCCCCTTTCCAGGTCCAGCACCGCGGTGCCTGCGGGAAAGGCGGTGTACTTATAGTTGATGACCACGCCCTTGTTCCACTGCAGCCCCTGGTTATAGTAATAAGAAGCAAAGCTTTTAAGATAGGGCTGAAAGCGGGCCTGGTTGCCGATCCACCAATCGAACCAGAATAGCTGCGGGTGGTATTTGTCGGTGAGCTCGGTGCAGCGCAGGAGCCAGTCGTTCATATACTCGGCCGTCATGGAGTCCGTCTCCTGCATGGCCGGCCCATAGAAGTCTTTGTAGACTTCGTCATTGACATCGGAGTTGATCTGGCGGCCGCCGTTCATATACCACCAGTGCTCGATCCGGTGGGAAGAGAGTCCGAAGATGAGGCCTTTGCGTCTTACGGCTTCGGAAAGCTCGCCGATGACATCCCGTTTGGGCCCCATTTCGGCAGCATTCCAGCGGGAGAGGCTGGTCTTGTACATGGCGAAGCCGTCGTGATGCTCTGCCACGGGCACGACGTATTTCGCGCCGGAGCGTTTGAAGAGGTCCGCCCAGCGGTCTGCATCGAAATGCTGGGCCTTGAACATCGGGATGAAGTCCTTATAGCCGAATCTGTCCTGCGGGCCATAGGTGGCGACATGATGGGCATAGGCTTTCTCGTCTTTAGCATCCTTTCGGTACATGTTGCGTGGATACCATTCGTCTTCGAATTCCGGGACGCTATAGACGCCCCAGTGGATGAAGATGCCGAATTTGGCATCGCGGAACCACTCGGGGATGGTATAGGAGCTAAGGGATTGCCAGTCGGCGGAGTAGCGCAGGGCGCTGGCGGCCGGGGGTGCGTGGCCGGGCCCGAAGCCGGACTTGGGGCCTGCCTGTTGAGCCGAGGCTTTCCGGCCCAGCAGCTCTTCGAAGCTGAGGTCGGTGACCGGGTACTGCTGCCAGCCGGCGAAATCGAAATGCCACCACTCTGCCGGATAGATGAGGAAGCCATGCTTGAGCATCACGTCCTGCAGGAGCAGCTTGTTGTCCATGGCTTCCTGGGGGATGCCCTCGGACCAGGTAGCGGCTGCTTCTTTGGTAAACGCGTCGTAAGGCGTGGGCATTGCTGTTTCCTTTCCGGTCTTCAGATCGATGAGCGTAAGGTCAACGGCGCATCCCCGGTTGTGGCGCGAGCCGGTATAGGGGGAGGCTACGAAGGCGGTATCGTGATAGGCTTCGTAGAAGCTGACCGTCACCTGGTAGGGTCTGTAGCCGTCATAGATCTTCAGGCCATAGCCCTTGGCCTTGAGATCCGCTTCTACGGCTTTGAGGGCCTGAGCGGCGGGGAGGCGGAGGAAGGCGGCGGCGGTGTGGTACATGGGGCGGCGCATGAGATTATTAGCCGTGGCGTATCGGATGTCGAGGGCTATCCCTGGAATGAATGTCTGCAGGGGAACGATCTCCTGGCGCGGATCGGCGGCGACAAGCGCATGGTATTCTTCCATGGAGCCGATGGTCTTGAGTCCGTATTTGGCGCTATGCTGCGCAAGCGATGGGAGGGGCCCTGTAATGGCGCCCAAGAGGATGATAAAAAGCAGGCGGCAGAATCTCATAAGTGATATACAAGATAATATTTCCTTAGCTTAGTAACTAATCTACTTAACATGAGAAAACGATCCATCCGGAGCATCCTGCTCTGCCTGATCGCCCTTGCCGGCCATGCGCAGGGGCCGGTCGCCGCCGACGATAAATATACCAGGAGAGATGCGATGATCCCCATGCGGGATGGCATCCGGCTGCATACCGTGATCTTTACACCAAAGGGACAGACGGAAGCCCTACCCTTTTTGCTCTTGCGGACGCCATATGGGGCGGGCAAATATGTGAGCCCTGAAAAGATCCCCTATGTGCGGGATATGGCGGAAGAGGGGTATCTCTTCGTGTACCAGGATATCCGCGGCCGCTACGAATCGGAGGGCGTCTTCGCGATGCAGCGGTTCCCGCGGGACAAGAAAGACCCCAAGGCTATAGATGAGAACTCGGATACCTATGACACCTTCGACTGGCTGCTGAAGAATGTGCCGGATAATAATGGCAAGGCCGGAATGTATGGCATCTCCTATGCCGGATGGACGACGGTGATGGGCGCTATCGACCCCCATCCTGCGCTGAAAGCCGTCAGCGAGCAGGCTACCCCGGCAGATATGTTCCTAGGCGATGACTTCCATCACAACGGCGCATTCCGGCTGAGCTACGGTTTTGAATATGCGTTCATGGAAGAGATCTCCAAGACGGATTCGCTTTTCCCTTTTTCTACTTACGACACCTATGAGTGGTACCTGCGGCTGGGGCCGTTGTCGAATGTCAACAAGCACTACTTCTTCGGCAAGCTGCCCAGCTGGAATAATTTCGTCGCCCATCCGAACTATGATGAATTCTGGAAGCGCCAGTCCCTGATAGAGCTGCTCGACACGCCGAGGATCCCGATACTGAATGTCGCGGGATGGTGGGATCAGGAAGATTTTTATGGGCCTATGAAGGCGTATGAGACCTGGGAGAAAAAGGACGTGCATGGCTATAATCATCTGGTAGCCGGGCCCTGGAATCACGGTGGGTGGGGCCGGATGGATGGCGACAAGCTGGGGAATATCTCGTTCGACTCGCCGACGAGCTTTTATTTCCGGAAAGAGATCCAGGCGAAATGGTTTGCCTGGTATCTGAAAGGGAAGGGAGATGGGAATTTTGCGAAGGCGATGGTGTTCCAGACGGGGACCAACCAATGGAAGAGCTATGATAGCTGGCCGCCGCGGGCGGCAAAGAAGAAGGAGCTTTATCTGGCGGCGGGAGGGAAGCTTTCTTTTGAGAAGCCGGGAGATGGAGCGGCGAACGGGCAGGCAGCCGGGGCAAGGGTGGGCGAACCGGCCTTCGACAGCTATGTGGCCGACCCGGCACATCCGGTGCCCTATCGTAACCGGCCCGTGGAGGAGACTTATGGGCCTGGCTCGCGCTGGTATACCTGGCTGACGGAAGATCAACGGTTCGTAGAAGGCAGGCCTGATGTCCTGAGCTGGGAGACGGAGCCGCTGGAAAAGGATATCACCGTGACGGGAACTCTTCTTGCAAAGCTATATGCCGCCACTACGGGAAGCGATGCGGACTGGGTGGTGAAGCTGATCGACGTCTATCCGCAGGAATATCCGAAGGAACCTAAGATGGCGGGCTATGAGCTGATGGTCGCCAATGATGTATTGAGAGGAAGGTTCCGGAAGAGCTTTTCCAAGCCGGAGGCGATCGTTCCCAACAAGATCGAAGCCTATACGATCGACCTGCATTCGCAGGACCATGTATTCCTGAAGGGGCATCGGATCATGGTGCAGGTGCAGAGCAGCTGGTTTCCTATTATCGACCGGAACCCGCAGACTTTTGTGCCGAATATCTTCGAGGCTAAAGCTGAAGATTTTAAAGCGGCGACCCAGCGGATCTATAGGTCGGGCAATTCAGCTTCGCATCTGGAGCTGATGGTGATGGAGTAGATCCAAGGCATAAAAAAGCCGCTCCGGTTAAGGAGCGGCTTATACTTATATACAACGTATACTAGTACCTGTTTTTATTATAACTGTTGGCGTTGTTATAATTCCGGCCACCACCGCCGCCACCACCGTAAGGCTTGTCTTCCTTAGGCTTAGCTTCGTTGACCTTGAGCTGCCTGTCCTGCACTGAGGTGCCGTCCAGTTCAGTGATCGCTTTCTTAGCTGCGGCATTGTCGGCCATTTCCACAAAACCAAAACCCCTAGATCTGCTGGTTACCTTGTCCATGATAACCTTAGCGGAGCTAACTTCTCCATAAGGGGTAAAGAGTTCTTTCAAGTCTTCGTCCTGAATGTCGAAGCTTAAGTTTGCAACATAAATGTTCATAACAGAAAAATTAAAATAATAATAAAAATTCGAGAAGGCAAGAAGCAGAGACTAACTAAAGGCAGAAAAAACTACTAAATAATTAATGAATACTGATGCAGACTCAAAATAACATTGCAAATATACACTATATTTTTGAGAACCAAGTATTTAAATTTAGCCGTCCCGTAATGGGTATCTTTGAAGATGAAGATTACCCCCGGTAGCGTTTTCGACATTTTATCCCGCCTGCGCACTTACTTCCAGGGAACGAATGCTTTTAGGAATAACGGTGAGGAAGAGCCCTTCAGGTCTGAGCTGTACAGTTCGGATCAGCTGACGCGACATGGGGGTGTCGTAGCGCAGTCGCATAAGCTGACGGATCATCATTCCCGGGATCAGCTGCTGAAGAGGCTTGACGACAATGAGACTACCCTGCTGGAAGTCCGAAACCTCCTGATCGAAAGTTATGCCTCGGGCAAGACCATTACTCCCGCCGCCGAATGGCTGCTTGACAATTTCTATCTCATCGAAGAGCAGATCGTGATCGCCAGGAAGCATCTGCCGAAGGGCTATAGCAAGGGGTTGCCTAACCTGGCGGAGGGTATTTCGGCGGGTCTGCCAAGAGTGTATGATATTGTGCTGGAGATCATCTCGCACAGCGATGGGCGGGTGGACATCAGGAGTCTCAGCAGCTTTATCGCTTCGTATCAGAGCTTTTCCGTCCTTACGCTCGGGGAGCTATGGGCGATCCCGATAATGCTCCGGCTCGCGGTGATCGAGAACCTGCGGCGGGTATCCGGGATGATCGCGCTGGATATGATCGACGACAACCTGGCCGATTACTGGGCCGGGAAGATGACGACGACGATAAAGGACGATCCGGGTAACCTTATCCTTTCCATTGCCGACATGGTAAGGTCCAAGCCGGTGCTGGACAGTCCTTTTGTGGCTGCTTTTACCCGGAAGCTGCAGGGCAAGGGGCCTGCGTTGGCTTTACCGCTGACCTGGATGGAACAGCAGCTGTCGGCGGCTGGGACCAGCAGCAACGATCTTGTCCGGCAGGAGAATCAAAAGCAGGCTGCCAATCAGGTGTCCGTCCGCAACAGCATTGGCACGTTGCGGGTGATCGGCGCGACGGACTGGCGGGAATTCGTGGAGGACCTCAGCAGCGTGGAGCAGGTATTGAGGCAGGACCTAACCGGCATCTATGAGCAGATGGATTTTGCCACGAGGGACCGTTACAGGCATGTGATAGAATCCCTGTCCAAGTCCTGCGAGCTAAGCGAGACGGAGGTTGCCGGCAGGGCTCTTGCCCTGACGAAGAAGCATCCCGAGGGCGACGTGGCTGCAGGAAGATACCGCCATATCGGCTATTACCTGATCGATAAAGGGTTGCGGGAGACGGAACAGGCCGCGGGCATCCACTTTTCGCTATGGCAGAGGACGATCCGGTTTTTTGCGCGCAGACCCGTGACCGTTTACCTTTTCTCCATCATCACGACAGGATTGCTGTCGGCAGCGGGTATGTTCTACCCGGCTTATATGTATGGGAGCCATGACCGGCTGTTCTTAGCGATAACCGGGTTCCTTTGTCTTTCCGCTTCGGCCCAGCTGGCCATTTCCCTGATCAACTGGCTATCTACGATCCTGGTGAAGCCGAACCTACTGCCCCGCATGGATTTCGTACTGGGTGTGCCGGTGGAATACCGGACGCTCGTAGTCGTGCCTACCCTGCTTTCGGGCAAGGCGGATATCGAAGAGCTGCTTCAAGCGTTGGAGATAAGGTTCCTGGCGAACAGGGAGAGCAATATTCATTTTGGGTTGCTGACGGATCTGCTGGATGCCGACGAGGAAGTCAGGCCGGAAGACGAGGAGTGGGTGAAGCTGGCTAGTGACGGCATCTCGGACCTGAACCATCGATATAGTCCGGCAGCGCAAGACCTTTTCTTCCTGTTCCACCGGCCGAGGACCTGGAACAGCAGGGAAAAGAAATGGATGGGCTATGAACGGAAGAGGGGGAAATTAGCGGCGCTGAATGCGTTCTTACGGGGCAGGGACCGGGATGCGTTTTCGACGATCGCGGGCAACTACCCTGTGCTGTCTAAGGTAAAGTATGTGATCACCCTGGACACGGATACGCAATTGCCAAGGGAAACGGCGCGGCACCTGATCGCCACCATGGCGCATCCGTTGAATCACGCTCTATACAATCCTCAGAAGAAGCGGGTGACGGAGGGCTATGGCATCCTGCAGCCGAGGGTAGCTTCGGCGATGCAAAGCACCGTTTCCTCGCTGTACCTGCGCCTACAGGACAATCCTACGGGGATCGATCCTTATACACAAGTCTCGTCGGACGTATACCAGGATCTTTTTTGCGAAGGGTCTTTCATCGGCAAGGGCATCTATGATGTCGATATCTTCGAGCAGGCCGTACTTCCGGTCTTCCAGGATAACCGTATCCTCAGCCATGATCTGCTGGAGGGCTGCTATGCCCGGTCCGGTCTGCTGAGCGATGTGAACTTATACGAAGAGAGCCCTGCGCTCTACCAGGCGGATATTAAGCGGCACCACCGATGGATAAGGGGTGACTGGCAGATCGGCGCCTGGATGCTGCCTTTTGTGACGAATGGCAAGGGTCACCTGACGAAAAACAAGCTTTCCGCCCTGTCGAGGTGGAAGATCTTCGATAATCTCCGCAGGAGCCTGGTCCCGCTTTGTCTGCTGCTGCTGCTGATAGAGGGATGGACGCTATTGCCCTTCCCGTGGTTTTGGACGCTGGCGGTTACGACTGTCCTTCTGCTGGCCGTAAGCCTCTCTGTTCTCTGGCAATTGCTGCACAAGCCGTCCGACCAGACGCTAAGGGCGCATCTGCTGGAGGTAGGCGGCACGGCGCGGGAGATCCTGGCCCGTTTCCTTTTCAGCCTTACCGTCCTGCCTTATGAGGCTTTTACGTATACCGATGCGGTGATCCGCACCAACTGGAGGATGGCCGTCAGCAAAAAGAAGCTGCTGGAATGGTCGTCATCGGCAACCGTCAGCAAGAATACCCGGGCGGATGCCCAGAGCGCCTATGGGTCGATGTGGGTATCGCCGGTGCTGGCGCTGGTTTGTCTCGGCTTCCTTTCTTACCTGCACGCGCCAGCGCTGCATCCCGCGGCGCCGTTGCTTATCCTGTGGCTGCTGGCGCCTGGCATCATCTGGCGGCTGGGGCAGCCCGCCAAAGAGGAGGCGAACAAGCTCCCCGCAGAACAGGAACTATTCCTTCGCAAGCTCGCCAGGAAGACCTGGCTCTACTTTGAAGAGTTCGTGACCGTGGGCGACAACTGGCTGCCGCCCGATAATTTCCAACAGCAGCCCGTAGCGGTGATCGCTCACCGGACCTCGCCGACGAATATGGGGCTTGCCCTGCTCGCCAATCTAGCTGCCTGGGATTTCGGCTATATCGGTGGCGGCGAGCTGCTGCTCCGCTCTCAGAACACTCTGGGGTCGATGTCGAAATTGGAGCGGTACAAGGGTCATTTCTTCAACTGGTATGATACCCGGAGCATGATGCCGCTGCCGCCGCGGTATGTGTCTACCGTAGACAGCGGTAACCTGAGCGGCCATCTGCTTACGCTGCGGCAGGGATTTTTGACCCAGCCGGGGCAGCCCGTCTTCGGCAGCCGCATATTTGAAGGGCTGGATATCACGGCCGGCATCGTGTGCGATGCCTCCGACGATATTTCGTTCCAGGCAGAAAAACAGCTGCAGTCCTTGTTCAAGGGTGCGGGCGATATAGGCGGCTCTTTGAGCGCTGCCATCAAGGTGCTCAATGAAGGGTCGGCCCTGGTGGAGCGGTTGAGGAAGGATTCGGGTGCGGTCGCCGACAGCATCGAAGCCGGCAAATGGATCGACAAACTATCGCTACAGATACAGCTTGTACGGGACGACATAGCCGGGCTTTGTCCGTGGACAGGCCTGCTGCCGGTGCCGGCGCGATATAGCCTTCTTGCCATCACCGAGACCATTCCTACGCTGACGGGCCTTCAAGATATGGCCGGGCTGCTGGCGCCTGTAGTCGATGACTACGGCGAGGAGGTGAATAGCCTGGAAGAAAAGGATTGGCTCGCAAAGATGCGTGCTGCGCTGCTGCAAGGCAGCAAGCTGGCCGGCGAGCGGATCAATGCGTGGCAGAGCTTAGCCGATCGATGCGAGGAGCTGAGCAATGCGGAATACGATTTCCTGCTCGACAAGTCTACAGGGCTTTTGAGCATCGGCTATAACATGGAAGAGCATTTAAAAGACGTCAGCTATTATGACCTGCTGTCTTCCGAAGCAAGGCTGGGTATTTTCGTCGCCATTGCGCAGGGCAAGCTGACGCAGGAAAGCTGGTTCTCCCTGAGCCGCCTGCTGACCTATGCGGATGGAGAACAGCTGCTACTGTCGTGGAGCGGATCGATGTTCGAATACCTGATGCCGCAGCTGGT
>JAMFRX010000710.1 GCA_026224995.1 Puia dinghuensis | reverse complement strand
GGTGAAGCCCAGGACGCCGACGAACCATTCACGGACCCGGAAGGGGCGCATGGTCAGCAGCCCGGAGAGGACAAGCAGCAGGAAGGCGATGGCCGGGATATAGAGCAGGGAGACGATCCCCGTCCACACACCGATATTAAATATGGCGGTACCGGGGCGCTGACTGTTATAGAGCTCCATCATCCGGTACCACACCCAGATCATTATGGTGTTGATGAGCAGGGGGGCGGAAAAATGGCCCCAGTCCGGCAGCAGGGAGGTGATCAGGATATAGGACATGCCGGGCAGGTAGTTGGGCCGGGGCAAGACCTTATAGTGGTTGGAGATGCGGTTGAAAAGGAAAGCCTGGCTGATCAGGAGCAGGAAGCCCAGGATAGCATAGAAGATGGGGATATGCTGGAACGCAGCATCCAGGCCATGCAGGATCAGCCGGTACAGGTAGTTGTCTTCGGGATGCAGGGCCGGCGCCACCGGGTGCAGGAAGAGGGGAAACTTCAGCACCAGGGCATAAAATAATAATACGAGAGCGTTTGCCGGGGTTTTTTGTCTGAATATGCCGATCACGATATTGTCTCTTTAGAAATCAACTTTTGCAAAGCAAAGATAATTTCTGTAAAGACAAGGAATTATTGATTCCCAGCTGCTGACCTGCTTGCCATAACGGGGCATGAAATCATAGCCCCTGTCCAGGTTCCTGAGGGTGGGATAGCGGGTCACCCTACCCTCGGGAGAGATGCTCTGGTCATTGAGGAGCATGTTGCGGCGTTCGTAGAGATTAAAGAGGAAGTGCAGCTCCCCGCCGGTATTCACCAGCTCATGGGAGATCAGGTTTTCCGTTTCGTCGTCAAACTGGCTCTTCGGGATGACGCTGCTCCACTGGATATTTCCCTCTACGTCGAAAGACAGGACCATGATGTTCTCGGCGTGGAACCTGGTGGCATAATTGCCGTAATTCCGGTTCCAGGGATTGTAGTAGGGGCTGTAATAGTAAGGCGAATAGAAGCCGCCCGGGCCGAAAGCCGGGTTATACATATAATCCCAGCGGTTGAACATATTGCCCCTGGAAGTGGTGTAGAGGGATTCGGTGACCAGCAGGAAACCGCCATCCCTTTTTGTGATGATGTGTTTGATGAAAAAATCGTTGAAGGCCATCTTTAGGTTGGCGTCGGAGCTCTTGGCCTGAGCCCGCAGCTCGTCGCTGAACACGGTGGTCTTGTCTTCTATCCGGGCGTCAGTGCCTTTGTCCCAGATCACTGAGTAAAGGCCTTCGATATTGCCGCGCCGCTGCTTGTAATAGAAGCCGGCCAGGATATAGCGTTTATTGCCGTTGTCGACCTTTATCTTGACCTCATCCAGGATGCGATCGCCGGAGCCGATGTCCTTTACTGAAAAACTGTCAGCGATGGGGCCTTTGGTGACCAGGGCGACGCGGGTGATATAGTCGTTGCTGCCGCTGCGCATATACCGGCCGAAGACGAGCTGTCCGTCGTTATCCAGCTGGAAATCCGTGAAAAGGTCGTTGCGTTCTTCCATCGGCAGGTAGATGCGGTGGCGGTCGAGGGGGCTGAGATTGCTGTCGAAGAGGAAGGTCGTGAACAGGAAGCTGTGGGGGTTCTTGCTGTTGATCTTGAAGATCATGATCCGTTGCTTGTCTTCGCTGATGACCGAGGTATAGATCTTATTGTTGGAGGCAAAGCTGATCTGGGTAGTGTCCAGATCCATCGGCTGGCCTACGACCTGAGACTGGCCATTGAGCTTGACGGCGGCGCAGTGGACGATGTTCTTTTTCTGGTATTCGTAGATCAAATAGCAGTAATCCGGATAGGCGACGAAATCCACATTTATATACCTTTCCGGCATGAAGGCCAGGGGTACCCGTTGTTGAAGGTGCATGGCGCTGTCGTAGATGCTGACGACGCTTGTGGAATTGTTGTTCTTGAATACCAAATAGTTACCGTCAATTTTACCGATAATCTCAAAATTGGTACGGCGGCCGTCTTCCTTTTCAGGCTCGGTGTAGGTGATCTGCTGGACCTGGGCTTTCAGCAAGGAGGGGGCCATCAGGGCCAGTACGAATAATAATGAAGACAGGATTCTGCGCATCGTTTTCACCGCGTTTTATAATAAGATTCTAAGATAGGTAAAAGTTTCGGGGACCCTGTTTCTCCTACGAGCTTTTTAGCACCCGGGTTGCCAAAGCGGCTTTCTGCGTCAAAAATTAGCTTTTCCCTTTCGTCTAATTGGTTGTAAATTTGTGGCTATTGTGAGTAAACAGATCAACAAGGTAAGCTTCGCTAACTTAGTTATAGCATTAGGCATCATCTACGGCGATATCGGAACCTCTCCTCTTTACGTTCTGAATGCCATTATCCACGGAAGGGTTATAGAAGAAAGGCTGATCCTGGGGGCATTGTCCTGCATTATCTGGACACTTACCCTTCAGACCACCATAAAGTACGTATGGCTGACCTTAAAGGCTGATAATAAGGGGGAAGGGGGCATCTTTTCGTTATATGCCCTGGTGCGGCGGCAGAAGCGATGGCTTGTCGTCCCGGCCATGCTTGGGGGCGCGGCCTTGCTGGCCGACGGGATGATCACCCCACCCATTTCCGTTACCTCCGCCATCGAGGGGTTGCGGCAGATGGAGGCGTTCCGGTACATCGAACAATCGACGATCGTCTACCTTGTGATCGGCATCCTGGTGATCCTTTTTTTCCTGCAGCAGTTTGGCACAGAGTCCATCGGGAAGCTGTTCGGCCCGATAATGTTCATCTGGTTCTCGATGCTGGCGGTTCTGGGCTCCAACCACCTGCTGGATGACCTGGGCATCTTCAGGGCCCTGAGTCCGCATTACGCCTTCCAGCTGCTGGCCCATTATCCCAAGGGCTTCTGGATCCTGGGCGCCGTCTTCCTCTGTACCACGGGCGCCGAGGCCCTGTATAGCGACCTTGGCCATTGTGGCCGGGGCAATATCCGGATATCCTGGATCTATGTGAAGATCTGCCTGATCCTGAATTACCTGGGCCAGGGCGCCTGGCTGATCGCGCAGTACAAGGGCCGGATCTTCGACACCAGCTTAGGCAATCCCTTTTACAATATCATGCCCACCTGGTTCGTGATACCGGGCGTTATCATCGCGACGGCGGCGGCCATCATCGCCAGCCAGGCGCTGATCACGGGGTCTTTTACCCTGATAAGCGAGAGTATGCGCCTGAACCTCTGGCCGAAGCTACGGATCAGCTATCCGACGGAAGAGCGCGGGCAGTCCTATATCCCGGCCATCAATTTTATGCTGTTCCTGGGCTGTACGGGCATCACCCTGTATTTCCGGAATTCGGCCCATATGGAGGCGGCCTATGGCCTGGCCATCACCCTTTGCATGCTGGCTACCTCCATCCTCTTTGCCAATTATATGATCTCCCGGCGCACGAACAGGCTGCTTATCTACCTGTACCTGGCCGTCTACCTTACCATAGAGCTTAGCTTCCTGTCCGCCAACCTGGATAAATTCCCGCATGGCGGCTTCGTCACGCTTATCGTCGGCGGGGGCCTGTTTGCCGTGATGTACGTCTGGTTCCGGGCCCGCAAGATCAAGAACCGGTATGTGGAATTCGTGCGGATGGAACACTATATCCCGCAGATCCAGGAGCTAAGCAACGACAGGACCGTACCCAAGTCCGCCACCCACCTTGTCTACATGACGAGCGCCAACAACCCCAAAGAGATAGAGCACAAGATCATCTACTCCATCCTGAACAAAAAGCCCAAACGGGCGGACATCTACTGGTTCGTGCATGTGGATACCCTCGATGACCCGTATACCGCCGAATATTCGGTGGAACACATCATCCCCAACGACATCATCCGCGTGGAGTTCCGCTTAGGATTCCGGATAGAGCCCAAGATCAACCTGATGTTCCGTAAAGTGGTAGAGGACCTCGTGAACAACCGGGAAGTGAACATCACCAGCCGCTATGAGTCGCTGGAACGGAATAATGTCGTGGGAGATTTCCAGTTCATCGTCATGGAAAAATATCTGAGCCAGGATAACGAGCTGCCCTTCTTCGAGCGGGTGGTCATGAAGCTTTATTTCTGGCTAAAGGAACTAAGCCTTTCCGAGGAAAGGGGTTTCGGGCTGGATCCTTCCAATGTCACGATCGAAAAATTCCCGCTGATCGTATCGCCAGTACCGAATTTCAATCTCCAACGAATAGAGGCAGAATGAACAAAAAGATCGCTTTCCGCTGGGTGAAGGTCCTGCTGCTGATATATTGCGTGGTGGGCATCGCCTGGTATTACGGGCAGGACTGGCTGCTGCTGCATCCGGTGAAGCTTGCCCCGGACAAACCCTATGTTTTCCGGCAACCTTTTACGGAACTGAACCTGAACTTCGATACGGCAACCAGCCTGAACGTCGTAGAGTTCAAGGCGACGGACCGGCCGGTAGACAGCCTCGCCAGGGGAGTAGTGCTTTATTTCCACGGCAATGCAGGGAATATCGCGCACTATGCCCCGCACGCGGTAGACTTCACGGCGAAAGGATATGAAGTGTGGATGCTGGATTATCCCGGATTCGGCAAGA
The DNA here is from genome assembly GCA_026224995.1 of Puia dinghuensis. Lineage (GTDB taxonomy): Bacteria > Bacteroidota > Bacteroidia > Chitinophagales > Chitinophagaceae > Puia > Puia dinghuensis_A. Next base: position 3,657 of record JAMFRX010000710.1, on the reverse strand, counting down.
GCACAGGCGGCCGCAAGGAGCAGCAGCTCTATGCTTATGCGCTGGTGTTTTATAAATTGGCGCGGAGCCGGTGGAAGCCTTTGCAGATCGTGATCTATGGCCGCAGCTTCGGGACGGGCATCGCAGCCCAGCTTGCTTCGGTCCGGGATTGCCGCCGGCTGATCCTGGAGAGTCCCTACTATAGCCTTACCTCTTTGTTCCGCCATTATCTCTTTCTATACCCGGTAGGAACGATGATGCACTATCACTTCCCTACCAACGAATACCTGCCGGCCGTCACGGCGCCGATCACCATCTTCCATGGCGATGCGGACTGGACCGTTCCCTACAGCAATTCGGAGCGATTGAAGCCCTTGCTGAAGCCGGGTGATGAGTATGTCACCGTTCCCGGCGCCGGTCACAACAATCTTCACGACTTTCCTCTTTTCACGCAGAAGCTCGACTCGGTGATCGCGAGATAGCCGCAGAACGATGTGGCCGGGCTAAGACCGGTCAGCCGTCTATCAGCGGTCGCATTCTTTCGAGTCGTTGTGGCGGGATAAAATAATCGTTCTGGGCGATCATGGGGCCATCGGCGTATACGTCGATGGGCGTGAGCCTGCCGTTCTCCAGGATGTAGGGTTGGTAGCCGAAGGGCTGTAGCAGCTCAAAGAGCTTGATGCGCTGCTCCCTTTCGAAGAGCTCGCATAGCAGGACGGGGTGATGGGCTTCGATGGTCTTTGTCATCGAGCTGAAAACGCGGTATTCCAATCCTTCTACATCGCATTTAATGTAGTCCAGCCGCGGCAGTCCGCTGAAGAGGCGGTCGCCGGTTTCGTTCTTTACACGCTCCGATTCGTCGAACGCCATGTGCGGGTTCGCCTCTACTACCCGGGCCCAGGCAAAATGTTTCGTGTCGCCGGTAGCGGGGATGCCCATCTGCACATATTCGCCATCGCCCCCCAGGGCGACCTGGTAGAGGGTAGTGTTGGTAGTCTGATGGTGTTGCAGCAGGTTTTGGAGGGTGTTGTGGAAGGGGCTCATGGGCTCGACCGCGTAGACCCGGCCTTTTTCACCGACCAGGCGGCTCAGGGGCAGGGTAAAATAGCCCAGGTGGGCGCCGATATCGACACAATAGTCGCCCGGACGGATGATCTTCCGAAGGAAAAAGACGTCCTGGTATTCCTTTCCCAACAGGCCGGCACGATATAGCCGCTGGAAGGCGGAGGCAAGGAGGGATAGGTACTTTTTTTCACCTAAGACGTTGAGCAGTATCTTTTTGATCGCCATAGTAGGTTGCAAATCTAAGGCTAAATCGGCACGACATTCTGGTTTTTGTTCTGGCGGACTTTTTCGGGCACGGACCGCAGGATCTCCTGATGGAGGGCCTGCACCAGCCGTTGTTTGACGAAGTCGCGGTGGACGACCAGGCTGACCTCGCGCATGGGCGCCGGCCGTTTGAAGTGGCGGATCAGCTGCTGCTGCTTCCCGGTTAGATCCAGCGTGGCAAGCTCAGGCAGAATGGTGATGCCGTCATTGAGCTCGACCATGCGGCGGAGCGTTTCGAGGCTGCCGGCTTCGTAGTCGAAGTGGCTGCCTTCCTTGCTGGCCTTTCGGAGCTCGCAGAGGCGGGCGATCTGGGAGCGAAAGCAGTGACCTTCTTCCAGCAGCCACAGCTTATTGGGGTCGATGTCCTGGGCCAGCATATAGGTCTTTTTCCAGGCCGCGTTCTTCCGGGAGACGTAGACCAGCAGCTCCTCATAGAAAAGCACCTGCTCTCGGATGCCGGTTTCCTGAAGGGGGGTGACGAGGATGCCCACGTCGATACGGCCTTCGCGGAGGCGGGCTACAACGGACTCCGTCGTCAGCTCATTTACCACTAATTTTATCAGCGGATACTTAGCTGTAAACGTTTGAACGAACAGGGGCAGCAGATAGGGCGCCAAGGTGGGGATGATGCCGATACGCAGCTCTCCGGTGAGAATGCCCTTCTTTTCCTGGATGATCTCCCCGATCCGTTGTTTCTCGGCAAGGGTCTTCCGGGCCTGATCGATTACGGCGCGTCCCGCTTCGGTGGGAATAACGGGCTGCTTGCTGCGATCGAAGATCTTGAGGCCTAGCTCCTCTTCTAATTTCTGCACCTGCATGCTGAGTGTGGGCTGGGTGACAAAGCAATGACCGGCGGCGATGGCAAAATGCCGGTAGGTATCCACGGCGACTATGTATTCCAGCTGAACGAAGGTCATAGGGCGAAGTTATTGATAATATCTATGGGTGGCCATCAATTTGCATATATAGGTCCGGGGAGCAGGATGTTAACGATCCGATAACTAACTTTGCGACGTTAGATCGGTCTCTTTTTATAAACCTTGCAATTGAAAAATCAAAATTGAAGAATTATGTTCAAAGCACTTTGTTTCTTCTTTTTAGCGCTGGGCTTTACCGGCGAGCTGAACGCCCAGACGAAGGCGCAGACCGCCAAGTCTCAGACTTCGAAGGCACAGGCGGGGATGGCGAGAGTCGGTGATACTCGCCGCATAGACACGGTAGCCGTCGCCATTCTTGACAAGATGAGCGCGGTCATCGGCGACCTGAGCTCCTGCAGCGTCACCATCAAAAGCAATTACGATGTTAACAGCAAGCAGCTCGGGCTGGTCAAGCATTCCGACGAAGAGCAGCTGTTCCTGCACGGGCCTAACCAGCTGCTGCTGAAATCGGACGGGGACAGGGGTAGCCGGGATTTCTACTTCGACGGCAATAAGCTTAGCTATTATTCCCTGGACAAGAACCAATACGGACAGATCGATGCGGCCATGTCCCTGGTGGAGATGATAGATACCGTAAGCAAGGTATATGGCATTGAATTCCCCGCGGCTGATTTCCTGTATCCCAGCTTTGTGGACGATATCCTGGCCGAGTCCAAGGAGCTGGTCTACCTGGGGCTGACCAAAGTGGAGGGAAAAGAATGTTACCATATTGCCGGCAGGGCGCAGGACAAGACCTTCCAGTTCTGGATCTCCGACGATGCGTACAGCCTTCCGTTAAAGATGGTGATCGTGTATACCGAAAAGGAGATGAACCCACAATATGAAGCCGTGCTGACCGACTGGCAGGTAAATCCCAACCTGCCCGATGCGCTGTTCACGTTTTCCATACCGCTCAAGGCCCAGCGAGTTAAGCTGATGCCGATGGCTATGACTCATAAAAAATAATTATTATACCCTAATTCTTTTGATATGTCATTAACGATCAAACATACGATACTCTTCTCTGCCATAGCGGCGGTGCTGGCGCTTGCCGGCAGCCCTGAGCAGGGCATGGCGCAACGATTCAACCATGGCGGTTTCGGCGGCGGTCGCCCGGCGCCCGCGCCGCGGGCCGCCGCACCGGCGGCGAGGCCAGAAGTCCGTCAGCCAGAAGTGCGCCAGGATGCGCCCCGGCCTACTAGTATCAATGGCGGCAGCCGCAACAACGGCAACCATGACTTTAACCGGACGGCGCCGGTAGTACATCAGAACGAGAACGTACACGCGAATGTCAACGTGCATGCGAACGTGAACGTCCGTGATCATGTAAACGTTTACCATACGGGCGGATACAAGGGCATCCATCCTTACTACTATCATCCCTACCGGCCTTCTTACTGGGGCCCACACTGGCATCCGCTGGGGTTCTTCC
>JAMFRX010000709.1 GCA_026224995.1 Puia dinghuensis | reverse complement strand
GGCTGGTTCTACAAGAAGAAAGTATACTATTATGTCAACCACGCGATCTTCTCCGTACATTACCATTGCTTTCTCTTCCTGTTGTTCCTGGTGCTGCTGCTCCTCGATAAGCTGATTCCCGGCGATACTTTCTCCCTGATCCTATTGGTAATAGCGCCTGTCGCAGGTATTATCTACCTCGTGGCTGCCCTGCATGGCATGTACCGGCAATCTTTCTGGCTCAGCCTGGTGAAAGGAATCGCCATCAGCCTGCTCTACGTCATCACGCTCGCCGTGGCGAATGTGGTCCTGATGATCAGCGCCTTCGTCGGGATATAAATAAAAAAGCCGCCCGGTGACGGGCGGCTTAAAATATCATACAAACGTTACAATGTCTTCAGCACATCATTCATGCTCCGCACGGCTTCAGCGCTCTTGCTGAACAAAGCCTGCTCTTCGGCATTCAATCCGAAGTCCAGGATCTTCTCCCAGCCATTCCTCCCAATCACTACCGGCACGCCAAGACAAATATCCTTCTGGCCATATTCCCCGTTCAGGGATACACAGCAGGTGAACAGCTTCTTCTCGTCCCGCAGGATGCTTTCCACCAACGCCGCTCCGGCCGCTCCTGGTGCATACCAGGCGCTGGTCCCGATCAGCTTGGTCAGGGTGGCGCCGCCGACCATCGTATCGGCAACGATCTGCTTTTGCTTTTCCTCACTCAGGAACTTAGTGACAGGAACGCTGTTCCAGGTCGCCAGCCGGATCAGCGGGATCATGGTCGTGTCGCCATGACCGCCTACCACAACGGCATTAAGATCGGCCGGGCTGCACCCCAGGTGCTGGCTCAGCTGGTACTTGAATCGGGCGCTGTCCAGCGTTCCCCCCATCCCGATGATCCTGTTCTTCGGCAGACCCGTAGCCGTCAGCGTCAGATAAGTCATCGTATCCATCGGATTGCTGATGATGATCAGGATGGCATTCGGCGAATGCTTCAGGATATTTTCCGCCACACCCTTGACGATCCCGGCATTGGTGCCGATCAACTCTTCCCGCGTCATACCCGGCTTCCTGGGCAGACCGCTAGTGATCACGACAACATCGCTGCCCGCCGTCTTCGAATAGTCATTGGTGCTGCCCGTTATCCGGGTATCGAAACCCAAAAGGGCGGCAGTCTGGTTCATGTCCTGGGCCTTTCCCTCGGCTAAGCCTTCCTTTATGTCCAACAGGACTAACTCTTCCGCCAATGCTGCCCGGGCAATATTATCGGCACAGGTGGCGCCAACAGCGCCGGCGCCTACAACCGTAACTTTCATCTTGTAAATATTTGAGTGATAAAATTAATGACGATCTTTTCCATCAAAGGCATTCAGGATAGTATCCACCTTCTGCGTCCCCTCGAACGTAGTGATCAGGTTGCCTCTCTTGTCATAAAGGGCGAGATAAGGCAGGTTCCGGATCTTATAAAAAGGCGGTAAGAAGAATTTTTCGTCCCGGCCAAGCTTGACATTCGGATGCTCAGCCATGCGATAATGCGTATTGAACTCCTTCAGCTCCTCGAAAGGCTGGTATGTGGCCATAATGATGTTCATATCCTTGAACTCCTTGAAATCGGCTAGGATGGCCTCCGTCTGGTGCTTGCAATGCTCACAGTCCGGGCTGAAGTACATAATGATGGTCTTACGCCCCTTCCTGACATCGTCCTTCGTCAAATAGGTCGAGCTGTCCAGCTGCAACAAATGAAAGGGTGGGATAGTGGGAAAACGTTTAAAAGGCGCCTCTGCATTGGTTGGGTCCGTGGCCGGCTGATTGGCCGTGGTCGGCTGAGCAAATAAAACATGACAGAGTATTACCGAAACGAAGGCTAGGAATGCTTTCTTCATCTTATTAGTTTCAAAAGAGAGTGTAAAAGTAAATCATTAACGAAAATGGACATTTTTTATTTGTTTATTACGAAAATGTCGTAGATTTACGAAAACTTCGTAGTCATCATGGAAAAATTAAGTCACCAGGAAGAAGAGGCCATGCAGGCCGTATGGAAAACGGGCGAGGGAAACGTAAAGCTCTTCCTCGAGAATATGCCCGCGCCGGGAACACCCTATACCACTCTGGCCTCCACCATCAAAAACCTCGAAAAGAAAGGTTATCTCTCCAGCCGCCTCATCGGCAACGCCTATTTGTATATGCCGCTGATCTCGGAGGACGAATACAAAAAGAAGTTCATGAGTGGCTTCGTCAAAGACTATTTCGCCGACTCTTACAAGGAGCTGGTCAACTTCTTCATCGAAGAGAAAAAGCTCAGCGCCAAAGAGCTTAAAGAGATCATCGACCTCATCGAGCGCTCCGGCTCAAAATAACTACTCAATGCCTGCATTCATCCTATATCTGCTAAAATCGTCCATCAGCCTGTCCGTGGTCTGGGTGTTCTACCGCCTGATCCTCCGCAATCTTACGTTCTATACCCTCAATCGCTGGGTCTTGGTGGGCTATTCCCTGCTGTCTTTTATTATCCCGCTGGTCAGGATCTCCCCACTGCAAACATCCGATACCTATTCTATACCTATGAACTTGATACCTTCCCTTGCACAATACAAGCTGATCGTCGTTCCTCCCCCTTCCCCCGGTATAAACTGGTGGCTCTTGCTGGAGCTGATCCTTTGCCTCGGCGCAGCCATCCTGCTTATCCGCACGGTCATCCGCTGGCTTTCCCTGCGCACCATCAGGGAAAAAGCGACCCTCATCAGCGATACGGAAATAAAGATCTACCAGGTCGACCAGCAGATCATCCCCTTCTCGTTCGGCAGTGCCATCTATATAAACCCTAGTCTCCATAGCGAAAGCGAATGGGAAGAGATCATCCTGCACGAATACGTACATATCCGGCAGCGCCATACCCTCGACATCCTCCTGGCGGAGCTCCTCACCGTCCTCAACTGGTACAACCCCTTTGTCTGGCTGATCCGCTATTCCATCCGCCAGAACCTCGAATTCATCGCCGACCAGAAGGTCCTCGAAACCGGCTTCGACAAAAAGGAATACCAATACCACCTCCTTAAGGTAGTCGGCCAATCCGGCTACCGGCTGGCCAATAATTTCAATTTTTCATCCCTCAAAAAACGTATTGTCATGATGAACAAGCTCAAAAGCGCCCGCCTCCACCTCCTGCGCTTCCTCTTGATCCTCCCCGTCCTGGCCATCCTGCTCCTGGCATTTCGCGACCGCTACCTGCCTGCCGCACATTCAGACGAAAAGCGCATCCCAGCCCTGACCCGGACGGATTTGCTTCCCGCCGATCCCGTTTCCGCTGAGCTAAAGCCCACTGCCATCCGCGAAAAGCTCGCCGCCATCCGGTTACAGCCTGCCGCCTTCCCCGCCGACACCCTTTCTCCCGCCCGCCGCGATACGGCCCCACTCATGAATTTCAGGAATCCACTCTTTATCGTCGACGGCCAGGAGAAGCCATCGTGGACCCGCGATTCCATCCGCCCCGAAGACATCGCCAGCATGAACATCCTTAAAGGCGACGAAGCCTACAGGATATTCGGCGAAAGAGGCGCCAACGGAGTGATAGCGATCCTGACGACTGCCTACCAGAATAAAATTCGGATATCCGGCCCGGAAGTCGTTTTACGCCGACTGCCCGCAGGCAATCCCATCTACATCGTCGATGGAGTGGAGATACCTAACCTCGAACTTTCCATGATCAACCCTAAGGATATCAATTCTATCGTGGTGATTAAAGACGCTGCTGGAAAAGCGTATTATGGCGAAAGAGGCCGCAATGGAGTCATTAACATCAGCTTGAAAAAGGAAGATCGTCCGCAGGTGATCATGGACGTCCGTTCCAAAGACGGGACCTTCTCCTTGCGCGCCGACAGCATCACGATCCGCGATACCCTCAATCGCCGTGATACCATTAGAGTTCACCTCGCGCCCCCTCCACCTAAGAACTAGCCCGCTTAGCCGAAGGCCAATCGGGAATTAGCCTTTTTCAGCCATAGTTTGCCACATAGCTAATTTGATGTAAATTTGCCCCCCTGCTTCCCGGAAGGCGATCCTGCTATATATTTTAGCGGTCATCCGGCAGACGGGGGGTCAACTTTAAATTCGAATAAATTTTTTCCGCTCTTATGGCAAATACTGCAGACATCAGTCGTGGCATGATTATCAAATTGGATGGTAGCTTGTATACCGTTGTGGAATTCGGCGAGAACAAGACGGCCCGCGCAGCGGCAAAGGTCTGGGCTAAGCTCAAAGGCGTCGACAACTCCCGTTCCATCGAAAAGACCTGGAACAGCGGCGACAACATCTATCCCGTTCGCGTGGAAAGAAAAGCCTACCAGTACCTGTATAAGGACGACACCGGCTACAATTTCATGGATAACGAGACCTTCGAGCAGATAGCCCTGCAGGAACAGCTCATCGATGCCCCCCAATTCCTTAAAGAAGCCCAGGAAGTCTCCGTCCTCATCAATACCGAGACCGATCTGCCGATGAGCGTGGAATTGCCCGACAAGATCATCGTGCTCGTAACCTACTCCGAACCCGGAATGAAAGGCGACACCGCCACCCGTACCCTAAAGCCCGCTACCATCGAGACCGGCGCTACCGTAAACGTACCCCTGTTCGTCAACGAAGGGGAGTTGATCCGGATCAACACCAAGACCGGCGAATATGTAGAAAGAGTGAAATAATCGACTTCCAATAGCAGCAACCTCCGGCCAATTACCGGAGGTTCAATTTAATGCACATTTTATTTCACCGGTGTTTTTGGGTATATTTAGCTATAATCCCTATTTTAGCCGCCCAAATAAAACTGTAAATTCATCCAATATGGATTTTAAGCAGATTCAGGAGTTGATCAAAATGATCAACAAGTCAAATATCGGGGAAGTGAGCATCGAAGAGAAAGGATTCAAATTGACTATCAAACAAAAGGAAGAACCTGCGGTTAACCAGGTAATTGCCGCACCTATGCAGGTGCAGCCGATGGCAACGGCTCCCATCGCCCCCGCACAGCCGCAGACTACTGCACCGGCAGAAAAAGGCGCCAAGGCGGCTGAAGCGCCCGCTGGTAACACCGTCACCATAAAAAGCCCAATGATTGGCACGTTCTATCGCAGCGCTTCTCCGGATAAACCCTCTTTCGTCAACGTCGGCGACGATATTGCCCCCGGCAAAGTCGTCTGCATCATCGAAGCCATGAAGCTGTTCAACGAGATCGAAAGCGAAGTACAAGGTAAGATCATCAAAGTGCTGGTAGAAGATGCTTCGCCGGTGGAATATGACCAGCCTTTATTCCTCGTTGAGCCATGATTACTTCCCAAACCCTAAAGCATGTTTAAAAAGATACTGATTGCCAACAGAGGAGAAATAGCTCTCAGGGTCATTCGTACCTGTCGCGAAATGGGTATTAAGACCGTAGCAGTCTACTCCACGGCAGATAAGGAAAGCCTGCACGTCAAATTTGCCGACGAAGCCGTCTGCATCGGAAAGCCTGCCAGCTTCGACTCCTACCTCAATATCCCGCATATCATGGCCGCCGCGGAGATCACCAACGCGGACGGCATCCACCCCGGCTACGGATTCCTGGCCGAGAACGCCCGCTTCGCGGAGATCTGCGGCGAGCACGAAATAAAATTCATCGGGCCTACCCCCGCCATGATCAACTCCATGGGCGATAAGATCACGGCTAAGGAAACGATGATCAAAGCCGGCGTGCCCGTGGTCCCCGGCGGCCAGGGACTGCTCGAAAGCCTGGACGAGGCCAAAGGCATGGCCAAAGAGGTCGGCTACCCCATCATCCTCAAGGCTACCGCCGGCGGTGGCGGAAAAGGCATGCGCGTGGTCTGGGAAGAGTCCGAAATGGAAAGGGCCTACAATACCGCCAAAGCCGAGGCCGGCGCCTCCTTCAAGAACGACGGCATCTACATGGAGAAATTCGTGGAAGAGCCCCGCCATATCGAGATCCAGGTAGCCGGCGACCAATACGGAAAAGTCTGCCACCTCAGCGAACGCGACTGTTCCATCCAACGCCGCCATCAAAAGCTGGTCGAAGAATCTCCTTCGCCCTTCATGACCGAAGACCTGCGCCGCCGCATGGGCGAAGCGGCTATCAAAGCGGCCTCCGCCATCAACTACGAAAGCGTAGGCACTATCGAATTCCTGGTGGACAAACACCGCAATTTCTACTTCATGGAGATGAATACCCGCATCCAGGTAGAACATTGCGTGACCGAAGAAGTGGTGAATTTCGATCTGATCAAGGAACAGATCAAGATAGCCGCCGGCGACTCCATCAGCGGGCTCAACTACGAGCCCCAGGGACATGCCATCGAATGCCGCATCAACGCCGAAGACCCCTATAACGATTTCAGGCCCTCACCCGGCCGTATCAACGTGCTCCACCAGCCCGGCGGACACGGTATCCGCGTCGACTCCCATGCCTATGCAGGATATACCATCCCGCCTTACTACGACTCCATGATCGCCAAGATCATCGCCGTAGCCCGCACCCGCGAAGAGGCGATCAATACCATGCACCGGGCCCTCAGCGAATACGTCATCGAAGGGATCAAAACGACCATCCCCTTCCATCTTCAGCTGATGAAAGACGAACGTTTCCGCAGCGGCGACTTCAACACAAAGTTTCTCGAAGGTTTTAAGATGGTATAAGTTTCCCCAGTAATTCTCCTCCCCCATAATAACCGGCGATCTTGCTGATCACCGCCTCTACCAGCGCGTCAGGACAGGAAGCCCCGCTGCTCACCAGGATGCGCACCGGCCGGCTCTCCGGCAGCCAGCCCTTCGTAAGCTCCTCCTGCCTGGCATGAAAATTATAATGCAGTATCTCCTGCGAAGAAAAGATCTTCTCCTCGGACGAAATAAAATACGTAGGCAGCTTCTCCTCGCAAAGCTCCACCAAATGACTGGTATTCGAGCTATTGTACCCGCCCACGACTATAGCAAGATCGGCAGGAGTGTCCAGCAATCCCATGATCGCATTTTGGTTGTCCAGCGTCGCGTAGCATAACGTATCCCGCGTATCCGCAAAATGGCTTTCTACTGTAGCCTCCCCATATACTTCCACCATCGTCTGCTTCAGGTAGTCGGCGATCGCCTGGGTATCGCTAGCCAGCATAGTGGTTTGGTTGACGACCCCGATCCGCTCCAGATCCTTTTTCACATCGAACCCCGCACTGTATTGTTCGCCGAATGCCGCATAAAAGCCTTCCGCCGGCAGCTCTCCTTTTATATACTTCGCCAGTTCCCTTGCCTCTCCCATATCCTTGACCACCACCGTAGGCGTTTCCGCCGCAGCATGCGAGAACGTGGCCCTCGTCTCCTCATGCCCCGGCTTCCCATGGACCACGATGGTATAGTCCTTCGCGGCTATCTGCGAACTGCGGTTCCAGACCTTCTCCACGAATGGACAGGTGGTATTATATTTTTCTGTTTGGATGCCGGTATCCCGTAGCCGCCGCTCGATCTCCAGCGTCGTGCCGAAAGCCGGGATGATCACGATGTCCTCGGCCGTCAGCTCTTCGAAACCCATTAGCTGTTGGCCATGCGTATCCTGCAGGAACCGGACGCCCCTGGATTGCAGGTCCGCATTCACTTGCGGGTTGTGGATCATTTCGCTCAGCAGGAAGATCCGCCGGTCAGGATTCTCGTCGATGGTCCTGAAAGAGATCTCTATGGCATTCTCCACGCCATAGCAGAAGCCAAAATGCCGCGCAAGGTATAATTGCACCTCGCCCAGGTCCAGCAGGGTGGGGGTAAAATCCTTTTTCATCTTGTCCTGCTGCTTTCGCCTGCTCTTGATGGCGGAGATCAGCGGACTTCGATAAATAATGGGAATCTCAAAATTCTTCATGACGCCGTAAAGGTACAAAAGAGCCGAATATATGCTAAATTACGTCCCCGGATGGGCCCCCGGCCCATTCTCCAAACGGAATTAATTTATGAGTTCAACATTTCGACCGGTAGACTGGATCTGTTCATCCAACATTTATGAAGTAAACCTCCGCCAATACACCCCCGAAGGCACCATCGCGGCCTTTATCCGCGAAATGCCCCGCCTCAGGGACATGGGCATTGATGTCCTCTGGTTCATGCCTATCACCCCCATCAGCGTAGAGAAACGCCTTGGGAGCCTCGGCAGCTACTACGCCTGTTCGGATTATACCTCCATCAACCCCGAGTTCGGTAACCTGGCCGATTTCACCCGGCTGGTAAAAGAAGCGCACGCCCTGGGCTTTCGCGTCATCATAGATATCGTCGCCAACCACACCGGCTGGGACCACCGCTGGACCAGGGAACATCCGGAATTCTATCGCCGCAATGCGGAAAACCAGTTCTACGACGCCCACGGCTGGGCCGATGTGATAGATCTGAATTTCGATAACCCCCAGCTGCGCAGCGCCATGATAGATATCATGCGCTTCTGGATCGACAATTGCGATATAGACGGTTTCCGCTGCGACATGGCCATGCTGGTGCCCCTGGATTTTTGGCGCGCGGCCCGCGTTGAGCTGGACAAGCTAAAACCGCTTTTCTGGTTGGGGGAATGTGAGGAGATCGCCTACCACGAAGTATTCGATGCGACTTACACCTGGAAGCTCCTGCACAAGATGGAGGCCATATGGCGCACCGAATCCCCCGTCTCCGGCCTGGACGAGGTCCTGGACTACTATGATACGATGTTCCCCTCCGACGGACTGCGGGTCTATTTTACGACCAATCACGACGAGAACTCCCATAGCGGCAGCGAATTCGAACGCATGGGGGGCATGGCCCGCGCCTTCGCCTTGCTGTGCGGCACCTGGAACGGCATCCCCCTCATCTATAGCG
>JAMFRX010000708.1 GCA_026224995.1 Puia dinghuensis | reverse complement strand
CCCTTCACCTGGCTGCCCAGGGCCCCACGCCCACCGGCATCTCCGGCGCCATCACCGACGGGAAAGCTCCCCTGCAGGGCGCCACCATCACCATCCAGGAGACCAAACATACCATCGTCACCGACGCCAAAGGAGAATTTTCCCTGCCCCTCCGCCCCGGCGCGTATACGCTGGAGATCAACCACGTCGGCCTGAAGACGATCATCCGCCACATCACCGTCGGGCCTTCGCAGCTCGTCCGCCTTAACCTGATTCTCATCCCCGAATCCAAAATGCTCGGCGAAGTCAACGTCCAGGCCACCCGTAAAGCCACCACCGTCCGCGCCCTGCTCGAAAACCGCCGCGCCTCCACCAGCATCGAAGACGCCATCGGCGCCGTCCAGATCGAAAAATCCGCCAGCATCAACACCGCCCAGGCCCTCCAGCGTGTCACGGGCGTGACAGTCAAAGACGGCAAATACATCACCGTCCGCGGTCTCAGCGATCGTAACGTCGTCGTTCAGCTCAACGGCTCCCGCCTCGCCAGCGCCGATGCCGGTCGCAGCGCCGTAGCAGTCGACCTTATCCCCGCGCAATTGCTCGAAAATATTACCGTGGAAAAATCGATGACTCCCGACAAGCCGGGTGACGCCAATGGCGCCGTCGTCGAGATCCGCACCAAATCCATTCCCGACAGCCGCTTCCTGCTCATTGGAGCCCAGACAGGCTTCAACGGGAATATCGGCCCCTTTGGGTACTCCAACTCGTTTACCGATGCCAATATGGGTTTCTTCGGGCAAAACGTGAAGAAACAAAATCTCACCCAGGCCTATCGCAACCTCGAACAGGACTATCAGGCCCGTGGCTACTCCCTCGCCACCGGCACTTTTGTAAACGGCCTTCAGTCGAGCATCGCGAATGGTCTCATCGACCAGGCCCACTACAACGAAGCCCAACGCATCAATAGCGTCATGGAGAAAGGCTTCAGCCCTTACCTGACCACCAATCCCGCAAAAACCGGCCTCGACCAGATCTATGATCTGACCTATGGCAACCGCTATCTCCTCAAGAACGGGAAAGCCATCGGCCTCATCTTCGGGGTCAACTACTACAATCGATCCACCTCGAACCCCAAAGGCCAGAACAACCTTTATTCCGTCGACGAACCCGGCACCCCCAGCACCGGCTATGGTGTACCCAACGTCATCTACAACAACGAGCTCCGCCTCCTGCCCATCTATCACCTCGCTGAAAACACCGGCAACCATCAGCTCAACTATGGCGGTCTTGCTACCTTGTCCTTCCGCTTCAACGCCTATAATGAGCTCAGCTTCACGTATAACGGCAACTTCGGCACGGAAACGAATGCGACCCAGGAAGATGGAGCGTCCAACGCCAGCCTCAAGATCCCCAATCCAAATGTCCTACCCCTCTTCCCAGACCATCAGCATATCTATGACTTCGTCCTCCGCAGCACCCAGCGCGACCTCAACTCTTACCAGCTGCGCGGCGAACACAAGTTCCGCCTCGTAAAGAAATGGATTCCCTGGCAGCTAAGCTATAGCGGCAGCCGCAGCCAGGCCCACCAGGATGACCCCGACTACCGCGACACCCGCATGCGCGTGGATTCGCTGGGCCGAATTCCCAACCCCAATCCATTTCTCACAGGGCTGTATGTGCCTTCCGAGTACCAGTATACCTATTACGCAGAGTCCAACCGCTACTATCGTAACCTCTCCGAGACCAACAGCAACTACAAGGCCGACCTCACCATCCCCTTCAAGATCCCGCACCAGCCGGAGTCCATCTTCAAGACCGGTGGTTACTACTACGGCCGTCGCCGCACCTACTCCGAAAACCTTTTCCTGCGCACGGACAATAGCCCGGCAACCCCTAACGGCTACGGCGGCTATAGCCAGGTACAGGGTGACCTCACCTCCTTAGGTGGTAACCTCACCGCCTGGGCGGGTCCCGGAAATGTGGGCATCCAGGAAAATGGTAACACCACGGAAGGACAAGCCCTCGTCCCCGGCTATCTCTATGCTCCGCAGGCCGGCACCACGATGATCAACAACGTCCTCTATGTCAATAGCTACCACGCCAAGGAAGACATCACCGCCTTCTATGCCATGACCGACCTCAACCTCACGAAAGCCTGGCGCCTCATCGGCGGTGTCCGCGTCGAGAACACCAGCTTCCAGGCCACCCAGGATACCACGAACACCAACTTCGCGGCGCTCACCGGTATCTACGACAAGGAAGACTTCATCCGCAACTATACCACCAACTACCTGCACTACAACTGGCTGCCCTCCGGCTCCATCGTGTACAAGGGGATAAAGAATGTCAACTTCCGCGCCGCCTACTCGAAGACGCTGATCCGCCCGGAAATGAACGAGATCGTCCTCTCCGCTCAACGCGATCCCATCCAGCAACTCACCATCTATGGCAATAAGGATCTCAAGAACGGCGTCTTCACCAACTACGACTTCCGTACAGACTGGTTCATTGGCACCGAAGAGCTGATATCCGGCTCCGTCTTCTATAAGACCGTTGTGGACCAGCTCGAACGGGTCTACACCAACGGCAGCATCGACACCTATGGCTTCGCCAACAGCTTCGTCTCCTTCCGCAACAACCCCAACCAGGGTCAGGCCTATGGCCTCGAATTCGAAGTCCGGAAGAACCTGAACCCCCTGATCCCTACTATCGGTCAATACATCTTCTTCGGCGGTAACCTGCTGGTGGCCCACAGCAAGACCACCATCGACTCCGCGGAATACTTCATCATCAGCCGTGTCGATCGTTTCGCTTCCCACAGCCGCCCGCTCGTAGATCAGCCGAACTTCGCCCTCAACCTCAACCTCGACTTCGATTATCCCAAATGGGGGACTCAGTTCAACGTGCTGTATAACTTCACGGGCAAACGCCTCTCGGACATCAACGCCGACGGTTCGCCCAACATCTATGAATATCCCGCGCCGACACTCGATATAGTATTCTCCCAGAAGATCACCAAACGGCTCGTG
>JAMFRX010000707.1 GCA_026224995.1 Puia dinghuensis | reverse complement strand
ACGTCAACGACTCCGCTCCCATGCACTTCGCCTCAGCCGTCAACGCCCCCGTAACCGCCGTCTACTGCTCCACCATACCGGCCTTCGGCTTCGGACCCCTCAGCGACCAAAGCTTTATCGTCGAGATCGCGGAACCCCTTAGCTGCCGTCCCTGTGGCCTTCATGGCTATAAAGCCTGCCCCCTGAGACACTTTAATTGCGCCCACAAAATTCAAGACCGGCAACTTTTGGAAACCCTAACAGGCGGCAGCCCGCCGGCCAGACATTAGCGCAATCTTCCCCACATTCTTTAACTTCGCGCAAGGCAGATGCCTGACTATGGATATCAATTGCACAGAAAAGGAACTATTCGTCTTCGAAAAAATAGCCAAAGCGGCCCAGGCGCTGGACATACCCACCTATCTGATCGGCGGCTTCGTCCGTGACAAGCTCATCGGCAGACCGACCAAGGATGCCGACATCGTCTGTGCAGGTGACGGCATCGTCCTGGCCCATAAGGTCGCCGAAAGCCTCCAGCCCAAACCTTCCGTTTCTTTTTTCAAGAACTTCGGCACCGCCCAGATCAAATGGAACGACTGGGAGATAGAATTCGTCGGCGCCCGTAAAGAAAGCTATCGCGAACAGTCCCGCAAGCCAGAGGTCGAGCCCGGCACCATAGAGGACGACCAGCTGCGTCGTGACTTCACCATCAACGCCATGGCCATCAGCCTCAACAAAGATGACTATGGCCGGTTGATAGACCCCTTTGACGGGCTCGGCGACCTGGAACGAAAGCTTATCCGTACCCCTCTGGACCCCTTGCGCACCTTCAGCGACGACCCGCTCCGCATGCTGCGGGCCATCCGCTTCGCTGCCCAGCTGGGCTTCAGCATCGACGAGCAGGCCTTCGCAGCAATCGCCGAAGACGCCCACCGGGTAAAGATCGTCTCGCAGGAAAGGATAACGGACGAGCTCAACAAGATCATCCTTACATCCAAGCCCTCCGTTGGATTCGACCTCCTCTTCCGCAGCGGCCTGCTCAGGATCATCTTCCCCCAGATGGTCGACCTGGCAGGCGCGGAATACATCGATGGCATGGGCCACAAGGATAATTTCTACCATACTCTCCAGGTACTGGATAACATTAGCCCGAATACTCCCGACCTGTGGTTACGCTGGGCCGCCATCCTCCACGACATCGGCAAGCCGGCAACCAAGAAATTTGAGAAAGAACATGGCTGGACCTTTCACGGACACGAGGTCGTTGGCAGCCGGATGGTCCCAAAGCTCTTCACCCGCCTGAAGCTGCCCCTGAATGAAAAAATGCGCTTCGTCCAGAAACTGGTGGAATACCATTTGCGTCCTATAAGCCTGACGAAAGAGAATATTACGGATTCGGCCATCCGCCGCCTGCTCTTTGACGCAGGGGATGATATCGACGCGCTGATGACCCTCTGCGAGGCGGATATCACCAGCAAGAACAAGCAAAAGGTCAAACGCTATCTGGAAAACTTCGAGCTCGTCCGGCAGCGGCTCAAAGAGGTAGAAGACAAGGATCGCATCCGTAACTGGCAGCCACCGGTTACAGGGGAAATGATCATGGCCAGTTTCGGTCTGCCTCCGGGCCGTGTGGTCGGTGAGATCAAGAACGCTATCCGCGAAGCCATTTTGGATGGCATCATTGAAAATAACTACGAATCCGCCTATATCTTCATGATGAAAAAAGCCGCCGAAATGAATCTCCCGGTGGTAAAATAAGCCTTGGTCCCGGCCGCTTTGTAGTGAAATAGCAAAATTGTTGAATTTATGTATCTTGTGAGCTTAAAATTGAATTGTAGCCATGGCGATATTGAAATTCCGGGTTTATTTCGAGGAAGACGATAGCATTTACAGGGATGTGGCAGTACGGCACACGCAGTCTTTCCTTTCATTGCACCAGGTGATCCTGAAAGCCTATGAATTCGACAGCAAGCACCAGGCCACCTTCTACCGCAGCAACGATCACTGGCAGCGCGGGCGGGAGATCTCACTGGAGAGATATGACAAGCCCTACAAGGCCGAACCTCTGCTCATGGAAGCCACTACTGTCGGCTCGGAGATCCGCGACCCCAATCAGAAATTCATCTACGTTTACGACTTTGTAAAGAACTGGGGCTTCCTCGTCGAATTGATCAACGTATCCAAGGAAGAAACGGCCAAGCTCGACTACCCCGTGGTCTTAAAGTCTGAAGGCATCGCTCCATCCCAATACGGTACTAAAGGACTCGTCGGCGACAAGCTCACGGAGATCGAAGAAAAGTACGACCTCAACAAGGGAACCGAAGGCTTCGCCGTACTGAGTGCAGACGGATCGGCGGAAGCGGCGGAAGAGACCGAAAGCGAAGAGAGTGAAGAGAGTGAGGAAGGGGAAGAAGAGGCTGGCCACGATGCCGGCACCGAGGAATAGCTGATAGACACCGACCCGCCAACTTTGCAAACACCTACTGTCATAATCATCGTCGGGCCGACTGCCGTCGGCAAAACGGCCGCGGCCATCAGCCTGGCCCGACACCTGCAGACCCGGATCATCTCCGCGGACTCCCGACAATGTTTCCGCGAGCTCAACATCGGCGTGGCTAAGCCGTCCTCCGAGGAGCTTGCCGCCGTTCCGCATTACTTCATCGACTCCCATTCCATCACCCAGGAAGTCAGCGCCGCCACCTTCGAAGAGCTGGCCCTGCAATGGACTGCGGAGATCTTCGGGCAGTCGCCCTACGCCGTCATGGTGGGTGGTACGGGGCTTTATATCCGGGCCTTCACCAACGGTCTGGATGCGATGCCATCCGTTGACCAGACGATCCGCAGCCACATTCGCGAACATTACGAGGAGCAGGGCCTTGCCTGGCTCCAGGCGGAAGTTCGGAAATATGACCCGGCCTTCTATGCCGCCGGCGAGATCCTCAACCCCCAACGTCTCATGCGCGCTCTGGAAGTGTGGATGTCCACCGGCCTGTCTATCCTCTCTTTCCAGCGCCGTCAGCCGCAGCAGCGTCCCTTTGCCATTAAGACCATCGGCCTCCAGCTGCCAAGGGAACAGCTCCAGCAGCGGATCCACGCCCGCGTCGACGCCATGATGCAGGCAGGGCTGCTCGACGAGGTCAAAAGTCTCGTTCCTTACCGCTCCCACAATGCCCTGCAGACCGTAGGCTACCAGGAGCTTTTTCATTACCTGGACGGAAAGGGCACCCTCGAATCGGCGGTAACGGCCATCAAGACCAATACCCGCCATTATGCCAAACGTCAGCTCACCTGGTTCCACCGCGACCTCTCCGTTCGCTGGACCGACCCGGATACCCCTCTGGAGACTATGCTGTGATTCTAAAAAATAACCCAATCTTAATATGTCCATACCGCGCTTTGACCAAATTTTGCGGCTTAAATCTTCCGCCCGGTGGTGAACCAGCTGTATAAATTGAATGCCAAGGAGTTCGGCGACGACTTTCAGTGGGGCGTGGCCATGGCTGCAGCACAGAATGAAGGGGCGTGGAACACCTATGGGAAGGGCCCGTCCATCTGGGATGCCTTCTCCCGGCGGCAGGGCAAGATCAAGGGCGGCGGCCGCCCGACCATCGCCTGCGACTTCTATCATCGTTATAAGGACGATATCCTCCTGGCAAAGGCCCTGGGCTTCACCGTCTTTCGTTTCTCACTGTCCTGGGCGCGTATCCTGCCCGAAGGCACTGGTCGTGTCAACAAAGAAGGTATCGCCTTCTACCATAAGGTTATCGACGAATGCCTGAAGCTGGGGCTCACCCCCTATGTCACCCTCTATCACTGGGACCTGCCCGTGGCGCTGGAAAAAGAAGGCGGCTGGACCAGCCACCTCATGCTCAAATGGTTCACCCGCTGGGCCACGCTCTGCGCAACCGAATATGGTTCCAAGGTAAAGGACTGGATCGTTCTGAACGAGCCCTTTGGCTTTACCAGCCTCGGCTATATGCTCGGCCGCCATGCACCCGGTAGGATAGGGCTCTCCAATTTCCTGCCGGCCATCCATCATGCCGCCCTTGCCCAGGCCGAAGGGGGACGCATCCTCCGGCAGCTGGTGCCCGGCGCCCATATCGGCACCACCTTCTCCTGCTCGGAAGTGATCCCTTATACCAATTCTGTCGAAGACATCCAGGCGGCAAAGCGCATGGACATCCTGCTGAACCGCCTTTTCATCGAGCCTACCCTCGGCCGCGGCTACCCGCGCGAAGACTTTAAATTCCTCGAACGCCTGGAGCTGCATAACCGCAGCTGGAAATACACGGAGCGCATGCAGTTCAACTTCGACTTCATAGGCATCCAGAACTATTTCCCCCTGGTCATTCGCTATAATCCCCTGATCCCTATCATCCAGGCCTCCGAGGTGAAGGCCGCCAGCCGTGGAGTGCCCCATACCGCCATGGGCTGGGAGATCAATCCTGACAGCTTCTACCGCATCCTCAAGCGCTTCTGGCTCTATGGCGGCGTAAAAGAGATCATCGTAAGCGAGAGCGGCGCCGCCTTCAAGGACGAGGTCGTCGACGGCGTCGTCGACGACAAGGCCCGTATCGACTACTTCCAGCAATACCTGCTCGCCCTCCTCCGCGCCAAAAAGGAAGGGGTCAATATAAAAGGCTATTTTGCCTGGACCCTCATGGACAATTTCGAATGGTCCGAAGGCTACAGAGCCCGCTTCGGCCTCATCCACGTAGACTTTGAAACGCAGCTCCGGACCATCAAGAGCTCCGGCTACTGGTTCCGGGATTGGCTTGCCGATAAAGAAGGCTAACACCAAGCCCAACAAAAAAGCCGCCCTTACAAACCGGGCGGCTTTTTTTATTGTGAACTGGTGATTATCTGAAATCCCGCTTGATCGCCGCATTAAAGGTCTTGAGGCTCCACCCGCCCCCAACGATGATCCGCCGGATCGTCATCAGCGGATCGGTAGGATCCATCTTGTCCGCCAGCTGGAACGCCGCCACAAACCCCCGTTTCCTCAGCTCCGGCAGCGCCTGACGATTCCACAGACCAAAGGGAAAAGCGAAATAGTGGATGGGCGTGCCAGTGATGGCCTCCAGCTGTTTGGTCGGCTTGTCGATCTGTATCTCCCAATCCTTGCCCTGGTATTTGCGTACGTTGTGGTGATCCCAGGTATGGCTGCCGATGACATTACCAGCGGAGTAAAGCTCTTTTACCTGATCCTTCGTCATATAATGTGGCTGACGGTTAAGGCTCACGGTCATGATGAAGAACACACCCCGGAACCCGTATTTCTTCATCTCGGGCCAGGCGACGGTATATTGGTCTTCGTCGGTATCGTCGAAGGTCAGCATGATCGGCCTGCTGGGCAGCTCCGCTCCCTTCGTAAGATAAGCGTACAGCTGGTCCGGCAGGATCGTATGATAGCCGCTGTCGTGCAGCATCTTAAGCTCGGCCTTCAGATCGGCCGGCGGCATGATATAATCTTTGGAGACCTTGGAATCCGTCGGCTTCCAGTCGCGGATCTGATGATAGCACAGGATAGGAACTTCCTTCCTGCCCAGTATCACCGAGGGTGGTGGCACATTGCCACCCTGTAAAGGCGCTGCCGATGCGGCAAAAATGAGGCCTGTGAATCCCAGTACGATCAGCTTTTTCTTCATCAGATTTTTGGATATAATAATTAAATGTAAATGATTTGCTTTTAACGACGTGCCGTCCTATTTATTTTATGCATTCACGCCCGGCAGTACGCTGACCACCTCTTCCAGCCAGCGCTGATCCTCCTGGTCGAAGGCATCCGGATCCACGCTGTCCACATCCAGCACTCCCACAACCCGTCCATCGGCCCATACCGGCACTACGATCTCCGACTTCGAAAGGCTGCTGCAGGCTATATGGCCTGGAAAAGCTTCCACATCCGGCACGATCAGCGTCTTTGCCTCCGCCCAGCTCGTCCCGCAGACGCCCCTCCCTTTACGGATACGCGTACAGGCTACCGGCCCCTGAAAGGGTCCCACTACCAATTCCTCTCCCTTCACCAGGTAGAAGCCCACCCATAGCCAGCCAAACTGTTCCTTCAGCGCTGCGGCTGTATTGGCAAGGTTGGCGGTCGCATCGGCCTCGCCTTCCATGATGGCCCTGATTTGCGGCAGCAGCTGTGCATACTGCTCCGTCTTGCTGCCTTTGGCTATTTGTAGATCTTCCGCCATGGCGGCAAAATTACGATAACTCTTCTTATCTTACGAGGAACCCTGCATTATGCCCCTATTTACTATCGATCCGGATATCTCCAGGGCGACGACGCTGCCCACGGATTTCTATACCGACCCGCAGCTATTCGCTTTGGGGAAAGAAAGGTTATTCGCCCCTTCCTGGCAATTCATCGGCGATAGCCATCGGCTTGCTGAACCCGGAGATGCCTATCCGCTCTGCATCCTGGAAAGCTTCCTCGACGAGCCCGTCGTCCTCGTTCGCGATAAGGACGGCAGCCTCCGTCTCCTGTCCAATGTTTGTACCCATCGCGGTAGCCTGGTCGTGAATGAACCCTGCCGCCTGTCTCATCTGCGCTGCCGTTATCATGGCCGGATTTTCGACCTCGACGGCAGCTTCCGCAGCATGCCCGAATTCCGCGAAGTGCAGAATTTCCCTTCGGCTGCCGACAACCTCACCCGGCTGCCGCTAAAAAATTGGGGCAAATGGCTCTTTACTTCTCTCGCGCCCACGGCCTCACGCGGCGCGACGGGGACTTCTCCCGATGCGGGCCCCTTCCTCCACTATTGGGGCGACCTCCTGCAACGCCTGCACTGGCTACCGCTGGACGACTTTACCTTCCGCCCCGACCTGAGCCGCGACTTCACGGTAAAGGCCCACTGGGCGTTGTACTGCGAGAACTACCTGGAAGGCTTCCACATCCCCTTTGTCCATGCCGGCCTGAACTCCGTCATCGACTTCGGCAATTATACCACCGAGCTCTTCCGCTATTCCAACCTCCAGCTCGGCATCGCCAAAGATGGCGAGGAGGTCTTCGACCTGCCGCCTTCCTCGCCGGATCATGGCAAGCAGGTAGCAGCTTATTATTTTTTCGTCTTTCCCAATATCATGTTCAACTTCTATCCCTGGGGCCTCTCGATCAACATCGTGAAGCCCGTGGGCCTGGCCGAAACCCGGGTCTCCTTCCTGACCTATGTTGCCGACGAAGCGAAATACAACAAAGGCGCAGGCTCGGGTCTGGACACCGTAGAGCTGGAAGACGAAGAGGTCGTGGAAGCCGTTCAGAAAGGCGTTCGCTCGCGGTTCTACAAGCATGGCCGCTATTCGGTGACGCGAGAGCAGGGCACGCATCATTTTCACCGGCTGATCGCTCAGTTCATGGGCTAAAGGCTAAAGGATAAACTATGGCTCAGCAACTAAAAAAGAGCATCGGCCTCTGGTCGGCGGTTTCCATCGTCATCGGCAGCGTCATCGGCGCTGGCATTTTTATGCGCCCCGCCTCGATGGCACAACGGCTGGCCTCACCCTTGCTCCTCCTGGTAGTGTGGCTCGTGGCCGGCATCATCTCCATCCTGGGGGCTATGATCTATGGGGAGCTCGGAGCCATGTTTCCAGAGACGGGCGGCCCCTATGTCTATCTGCAAAAGACCTACGGCGAATTCACGGCTTTCATCTATGGCTGGTCGACAATGGCCGTCATCAATACCGCCGCGCTTGCTTCGATGGCCTTCGTCTGCGCCCAGTATGCCGGATATTTCGTCCATCTGCCCCACTTTCTCCCCGGCACCGAGCTCTCCCTGAAGCTGCATATCCCCTTTGTCGCCGACATCTACCCCTTGCAGGATTTCGGGGTCAAGGCCCTGGCCATTCTTATCCTCGCCCTGCTCACCTTTATCAACTACCTGAGCACCCGCTATGGCAACGCCATCCAGCTCATCGCTACCGTCATGAAGTCCCTGGCCCTCGTCCTGCTCATCGGCGGGATCTTATTTTCGGGAAAGGGGCATGTTGCCAACCTGGTCACCAATAGCCCGGACTTCCACCCCGGTACATGGCTCCTGCTGGCGGCTTTTATGGCGGCTACTTCCGGCGCTTTCTCTTCCTATGATGGCTGGTATAATATCAATATGGTGGCAGGCGAGCTCAACGATCCCCGGCGCAACATCAGCCGCAGCCTCTTTATCGGCCTCGGCGCCTGCATCGGCATCTACCTGCTGACCAACCTGGCCTATATGTATGTCTTGCCCATAGGCAAAATGGCTGGTTCATCTCTGGTCGCCGCTGACGCCATGGAGCAGGTGCTGGGTGCGGCCGGCGCAGGATTCGTCGCCGCCCTCATCATCATCTCGGCGTTCGGGGCCACCCATGTGAACCTTCTCACGAATGCCCGCATCGTATTCGCGATGGGCGAGTGGGGGACCTCCTTTCGTGGAGCCGGCAAGGTCCATCCACGATATAATACTCCCGGCAATTCGGTCATCATCATAGGTGTATGGAGCATGCTCTTCGTTCTCAGCGGCAGCTTCGACATCCTCGCGGATATGTTCGTTTTCATGTCCTGGCTCTTCTATGGCCTCACCGCCGTCGGGCTCCTGATCCTTAGAAGGAAGATGCCGGATGCGCCACGGCCTTACAAGGTCAAAGGCTATCCCTGGCTTCCCCTCATTTTTATCGCCTTCACCTTTTCTTATCTCGTCATCACCATTTACAACGATATCACGGCCTACAGCAGCGGGAAAGCGCCCATCATCAATTCCGTTTTCGGGCTCGTCCTCACTGCCACGGGTATTCCTTTTTATTTGTACTTTCAGCGTAAAAGCGGAACACATGAGAAATAGATTATTTTTTTTGGCGGCCGTGCTCGTCTTGATACATGTTAGGTCCGTCCAAGCCCAGACCGCCGACCCGATCCACGGAAGGCCCGGCGTCCAGCCTCCAGCCCCCGCCGATACCGCCTACACCCTCCTGCGGCCGGACCGCGTCTTCGACGGGGAACAAATGCACGACGACTGGGTCGTGCTCGTCCATGGCCGCACCATCGCCGCCGCCGGACCGGTTGCCCGGATCAACATCCCCGCCGGCACCACTACCCTCGATTTCAAAGGCGCTACCTTGTTGCCCGGCCTTATAGAAGGTCATAGCCACCTGTTCCTGCATCCTTATAACGAAGTTTCCTGGAACGACCAGGTCTTGAAAGAATCCCGCGCCGAACGTGTCGCCCGCGCCGTCGTCCATGCCCGGCAGACCCTGCTTGCAGGGTTTACCACCACCCGTGACCTCGGCACCGAAGGCGCCATGTATGACGATGTCGGCCTCAAACAGGCCATAGATAAGGGTGTCATCCCCGGTCCCCATATCCTCTGCGCCACCCGCGCCATCGTCGCCACGGGCAGCTATGGCCCCAAAGAGCTGGCCTATGATCTGGAGTCGCCACATGGCGCGGCCGAAGCCGACGGCCTGGAAGGGGTCACCCGCGAGGTCCGGACACAGATAGGCAAGGGCGCCGACCTGATAAAAGTCTATGTCGACTACCGCTGGGGTGTCAATGGCTCATCGGCGCCCACCTTCACGGTCGAAGAGCTCAAGAAGATCGTGGAAGTGGCTTCCAGCAGCGGCCGGGAAGTCGTTGTTCACTCCGGCACCACCGAGGGCATGCGCCGCGCTATCGAAGCGGGCGTCAACACCATAGAGCACGGCGACGGCGGTACGCCCGAACTTTTCGCGGCGATGAAGGCCAAGGGCATAGCCCTATGCCCCACCCTTGCCGCTGGCGACGCTATCACCCAGTATAGTGGCTGGAGAAAAGGCATTGACCCCGAACCCCTCCGCCTTCACCAGAAGCGGGAGCTCTTCAAACAGGCATTGGCCTCCGGCGTCACCATCTGCATGGGCGGCGACGTAGGCGTATTCACGCATGGTAACAATGCCCTGGAGATGGAGGATATGGTCGACTATGGGATGAAACCCATCGACGTGCTGCGGTCCGCGACATCCGTGAATGCCGACGTCTTCGGCATCGCTAATCGCGCAGGCCGCATCCGTTATAAAATCGCTGCCGACATGGTGCTGGTGGAAGGTGATCCCACAGCCAACATCTCACAGGTCCGCAAAATTATTTGGGTAATGAAAGATGGAGTGTTCTACCATCCTGACCTAGCGCGTTAGCGTTTGGATGATCGCCGCATACTCCGGATGCTGCGCCGTCAAAGCCTCCCGCTCCGCCAGCTCGAATTCGGTGAAGTCGAAGCCCGGGGCTACAGTACATCCTACCAGCGCATATTCGCTGTCCGCCGCGGGCACGGAGGCAAACCAGCTGCCTGCCCGAACGACGGCCTGGAAAGACTGCCCTTTCTCGGGATCGGGGCCCAAAAGATGTTCTATCATCCTCCCATTATGTCCGATCTCATAGATCAGCAGGGGATCTCCAAAATGAAAATGCCAGAGTTCGTCGGAAGCGATGCGATGAAAAGCGGAAAATTGACCTTTTTCCAGCAGGAAATAAATGCTGGTGCTCGCGGCCCGGGCGCCCTGGAAGAAGAGGGGTAAGGCGGCCTTCGGAAGGACTAGCTCCGACCGGTAGACCTCCCGGAAAGCGCCCCCTTCCACGTGTGCTGTGAGTTGCAATTTATCGATCCAATAAGATGCAGCAGGTCGCATATGAGTAAGGTCATTGTTCGATGGATACATGCGATGCATACACGTCGGCCAGCGAATCCCTTATATGGGTGGTATCTCTTGGCGTCGCGGCTATCGGGAAATAAAGCTTGAAGAAGGTGGAGTCTTTTGTTTCCAGCTTGACGTTCAGCTGATAGCCGAGCAATTGGTTATAGCGTCGCAGGGCATGACCTTTGTTGGGTGTCCGGAGGATCACGAAGTGGAAGATGCTTTGGCTTCCCGAGGCAACCGGGTCATGCGCGAGGACGGGTGGGGGCGTGACGGCCGGTTTTATGACCGGTTTTGCGTCGGTAGCATCGGCTTTTGCGGTATCTGTT
>JAMFRX010000085.1 GCA_026224995.1 Puia dinghuensis | reverse complement strand
GCTGGCCAGCAGCAGCAGGAGCCGGCCTCTGAGCGAGAGCAGGTTAATCCGGTCTTTACCCAGCTCGGACTGGATCTCCCCCAGGAGCTGCTCCTCGGCCGGCCTTGTCTTATCGCTAAGGACGGAAGCCGGATCTTCCAACAGGGCGCATTCTATACCCCTGATCTTATCTTCCATGCCGGTTATATTTTGTTGCAACCAGTCCCATTCCATCAGCAGCTCGATCGAATGATTGGTGACGCCTTTTTGCAGCTTCATGGAGAAGGGCCTATTGTTAGAGGAGAGGAGAATATCGTTCTCCGCGGGGGATAGCAGGAAACAGAGTGAGAAGATCGTTTCGCTCTCCGGGTTCCGTGCCGGCCGGACGATCTCGGTGGTCTCGCGGCAGCAAACACGGGCATATCGCAGATAGAGGCCTTCTTCTAGCAGCCATCCGCTTACCATTCCATCTCCCCATTCCGGGGGCAATTGGAAGGTGGCTTCGGTCACGGGAGCATGTAGTTGTTTTTGTAGAGAGCGGAAGCCAGATTCAAGATGATCGTCGTGTAAGGTCAAACTACGCATAGGTAAACACGGAATTATTATATGGAATAATGCGTCTTCGGTGTTTTGCGAGTCTCCTGCATCTACGGAAATTTACGGCCAACGGATTCGATATAGCCAGATTACCCCGCTGTGGTCATCCGGCTGACCGCTTAAGGGTAATTATAGTTTTATTTTGTCACCAGTCGGAAGACATACCAGTTGTCGTCCTCTTTCTGGGCCGGCTGTCCGCCGCCGCCATAGCGACGTCCGCCACCACCGCCCATACCGCCGCCCCGCATGCCCATGCCGCGCATGCCCATGCCACCGGGCCTTACACCACCACCGCCGCCACCACCCGAGCCCGGGGTAGGGTTCACGACGATGCCTACGGTAAAATTCTTCTTCGCAGCTTTCGCAGCCCAATCCGGTCCCAATATATTCTTCAACGGGATCGCCACCTCATAGGCAAGAAGGCTGTCACTGAAGCTGAGCTTTATCGCCAGCTGGATAGGGGTCTTCGGATCGCCCGGGCTGAACTGTCCGTTCTCTATGCCCAAAAATCCGGTGGTGTTATAGTAATTGGATTGAAGCAGCAGCTCTTCCTTTCGCGTGTCCCGGTTCTGCTCCCTGTTTTGATAGTTGACGGTGCTGCCGCTGCGATTGCCGCCCGCGTCGGCGGGTTTCTGGATAGGGAAGTGCAGGCTGATCTCCTTATTCTTCTTGCCCTTTGGGTCGAAGTAGAGGGTCATCCCCGAACGCAGTATCCTGAGCTGGGTGTTGTCGTCCGTGGAGAGAATGCAGACGTAGAGGTTCTTGTCGTCGTTGGTGACATTGTATTGCAGGGTATAGCTGGTGTTGCTGAAGCGCAGCGGCAGCGTCCATTCGCTGGGGAAGCCGTCGACTTTGACCGTAGTATCCTGGTAGTGACCTACGGGAGCCAGGTTAGGCGAGCAGGAAGCAAAGGCGAGCCCGGCCAGCAGGATCGGGATCCATTGCCTGCAGGGTAAAGGAGGAATGCACATACGGGAGATTTTTGCCCCAAATTAACCTTCCGGGGGGACAAGAAAATGATAAAATCGGTGAATAAGAAAAAGACCCCGGCTATGCCGGGGTCTTTTCGAGTTCTGCGTAGGAGCTTACCGGCTCACAGGTGCAGATGAGATTGCGGTCTCCATAAGTATTGTTGACCCTGGCAATGCTTGGCCAGAACTTATTCTCCCGGACGTAAGGCAGGGGGAAGGCGGCCTGATTGCGGGTATAGGCATGTTTCCAGTCTTCGGCGATTATGACGTGCTGGGTATGCGGGGCATTCTTGAGCGCATTATCCGTCTTATCTGCCGTGCCGTCCTCGATAGCGCGGATCTCCTGGTGGATGCTGATCATCGCGTCGCAAAAGCGGTCCAGCTCCGCCTTGTCCTCGCTTTCCGTAGGCTCGATCATGATCGTGCCGGGGACGGGGAAGCTAAGGGTGGGGGCATGGAAGCCATAATCCATCAGCCGTTTGGCGACGTCTTCCGCTTCGATGCCGGCGCTGGCCTTAAAAGGACGCAGGTCGACGATGAACTCGTGGGCGCAGGTCCCATTTTCGCCGCTATAGAGGATCTTGTAATATTTTTCCAGCCTGGCCTTCATATAGTTGGCATTAAGGATGGCGTACCGGGTGGCATTGGTCACGCCGTCTGCGCCCAGCATCTTGATATAGGCGTAGCTGATCAGCAGGATGCTGGCGGAGCCAAAGGGTGCGGCAGACACGGCATGACCGCCTGAAGTGGCCAGTCCGTCGCCGGCGACCCGCAGGCCGGTGATCACGCTGCTCACGTGACCGGGGAGATAGGGCTTCAGCTTTTCGTTCACGCAGATGGGGCCCATGCCGGGGCCGCCGCCGCCATGCGGGATGGCGAAGGTCTTGTGCAGGTTGAGGTGGCAGACGTCGGCGCCGATGCTTCCAGGGCTGGTGAGACCTACCTGTGCGTTCATATTGGCGCCATCCATGTAGACCAGGCCGCCGTTTTCGTGGATAGTCTTGCAGATATCGCGGATGCCTTCTTCGAACACCCCGTGGGTGGAAGGATAGGTCACCATGAGGCCGGCCAGCTGGTCTTTATATTGGATAGCTTTCTCCTTGAGGTCGGCGGTGTCGATATGGCCGTCGTCATCGCTCTTGACCACCACTACTTTCATCCCTGCCATGATCGCGCTGGCGGGGTTGGTTCCGTGCGCCGAGATCGGGATCAGCATGACGTCCCGGTGCGCTCCGTTGTGGGCCTTGTGATAGGCGCGTATCGTCAGCAGGCCAGCGTATTCGCCTTGTGCGCCGCTGTTGGGCTGTAGGGATGTAGCCGCAAAGCCGGTGATCTCGCTCAGCCATTCTTCCAGCTCAGTGAGGATCTGGCGATAGCCTTTCCATTGGTCGGCCGGCGCAAAAGGATGTAGCCCGCCGAATTCCGGCCAGCTCACGGGGATCAGCTCCGTGGCGGCATTCAGCTTCATGGTGCACGATCCCAGGGAGATCATGGAGGTATTGAGCGAAAGGTCTTTATTCTCCAGGCTGCGGAGGTAGCGCATCATCTTGGTCTCCGAGTGATAGGTGTTGAAAACCGGGTGCGTCAGGAACTCCGATACGCGGGTGACCGCGGACGGTATATTGACCAGGGAGTCTTCGACGTCGAAGGTGGCCGACACCAGCGTAACTCCGGCGACATGCGCGAATACGAAGAGGATGTTGACGACATCTTCCTGGGTCGTAGACTCGTCCAGGGTGATGCCGACGGTGCCCTCCGAGTAGTGGAAGTTGATGCCGTAGGCCTCTGCCGTCTCACGGAGGGCGGCGGTGTCTTTTACCTTTAGGCGGAGGGTATCGAAATAGTGTTCGTTCAGGTTGGCATAGCCTAATTCCTCCAGCTCTATGGCCAGCGTGCGGGTGAGCAGGCTTACCCGTTTAGCGATGCGGGTGAGGCCTTCCGGGCCGTGGTAGACGGCGTACATAGCCGACATATTGGCCAGGAGCGCCTGGGCGGTACAGATGTTGGAGGTAGCTTTTTCGCGTTTGATGTGCTGTTCCCGGGTCTGAAGGGCCATGCGCAGGGCGCGGTTACCCTGGGCGTCGATGCTGACGCCGATGATGCGGCCGGGAATAGCCCGCTTGAATTCGT
>JAMFRX010000706.1 GCA_026224995.1 Puia dinghuensis | reverse complement strand
GCATTCCTTTTCCGATCGATATTAAAGTCAAAATCAACCCCTGTCGGCATAGCGGTAAAGTTTATTGGTAAGTAAAGAAACAAAAATCAAATCAATTTAAAGATTTAATCCGAGACGACGGGTCTTCACCTGATAACCAAATGCTGCAGCCAGGAAGAATTTTCAATCCGCAGCATTTCTGAGTTAATCAAGGCAATGATATCGCTCCTTACACGGTGAAAGTTATCCATTACCATCTCTTCGGTGACTTCACGGACAATAGGTAATTCCTCATACCCCTTTTCTTCTTCCGCCAGGGCCTGGGGATCATTGATGATCCGGCTGCAAAAGGTCTTTAATTCGATGGGCTCGTCGGGCCGGTCGGCAACGATTCCGACAAATTCCCCGGAAGAAAGAGAGGAAACCCGGGAGACGGGAATGGAGTATTCCAGCTGCCCGGAATGCGTAATATTCGTATCCGAGGACGTAAAGGTCATGCTTTCGCGCTCCTGCATGGTCTTACCAAAACGTTCGGATAACATCCTGGCGGTATCGCCGCTGACCTGGCCGGAGATGATATTTCCGCAGGTTTGCAGGATGACGTCGGCGAAATTTTTGCCGTAAGTGAGGCGCAGCTGGCTGGCATCCTGCAGGCACAACGTTATCGCCATTTTGTTGGAGCGCCCGGTGGCGATGGACTTGTCGATGGTGTGGACGACAATGGTGCTGAATTCCTCGAGTATCACAGACAACGGATGCATATTCTTCCGGTTGGCCAGGCGGTTGATGGTATTGATATATGCGGCGATGATGGGGCCGTACGTGCCGGTCTTTTGCGGGTTGCCGCCGATGGTAAGGATTTTCGGATAATCCGGGTTATTCAGGTCAAGGGTGAAATCGTCACCGGTGAGGACATAATAAATAGACGGTGAGGACAGCTTGGCCAGGCTAATGGTAGCGGAGGCTATCTGTCCTTCGAGTTGATCGGCCGCGCCGGTTAGGAAAGCATTCCGAAACATACTGATCTGCGCCTGGATCTGGGGTTCGGCGCCAAGCACGGTGAAGAGTTTTTTATAGGGAATCTGGGCCAGTTCGATGACATGGGGCCAGGAACAATATTTGCCGCCCTCGTAAAGTCGCAGGAACCAGATAAGGGCCTTGACAAAAGTGATGGCCGAATCGGAAAAAAACTCGCCTTGTTTCGGCACCCACTCCGGGTTGAGGCCGAGAAGCAAAGTTCGTGACGCCTCTCCGGCGTCTGTAATGTCTGTCATGGTAGCCGGAGCCAGGCAATTGCATCGGTGGGACCGACTGAGGTCGTCGATGCAGATATTATAAAAAGCCGGCTTACCCGGATAGCCGGATCGGTATCGGAGGAAGTAGTTGTAGGCCATTTTGGAAAGATCATCGTACTTAAAATCATATAACAGCATGGAGAAATATTTCGAAATCTGCTGTTTGATAATATTTTGTACTACGTACCAGGTCTTGCCCGATCCAGGAGATCCCATGATGATGAGGCCTCTGAACGCTTCGATATTGATCCAGCTGTCACGGACTTCACCACGATACAGGTAGCGGGCGGGCAAATTAATCCAATGATCGCCGTCGAGCCGGCGCTCTTCCTGGGGAAAAGATTCATGGAAGCGGTTGAAGATGTCTGGTGGGGATTTGGACCAGATGATGTGGGAGAGGTACGTCGCGCCGCGGATTGTCAGCAGATACCCAGTACCACAAAGAACCATATATATAACAGCCAGGTCCTGGTCCGGCAAATCCAGCCAAAGAATCGCGCCGCTGGCGAAATAGAGTACAATACCTGCTCCGGTGATTACCATCCCCCTCCCGGGGGTATGGTCAGGATCCTTTTTTCCATGTCCCCCTAACAGCGATATACCCAGTAAAAAAAGCGCCGCGGTCTTGGAAACCAGGAATTGGTCGAACAGCCCTACCCTGCCTAGATTGGCAAGGAATATATCACCCAGGTCTGCGGTGAGGCCCCACTCCCGAAAGGCGGGATAATTGAAGTAATAAAAATGAAGCAGCAGGAGGATAATGCTACTGATACGAACCATGCTAATGATGGCGTGTAAAGACGATTCATGCTCTTCGGTAGACCGGCTCATAGTTGAAGGTTTTTATAGTTTTTTATAATGACGCCGCTTCTTTTGCTGTTGTTCCTGATGGATTTCGACCGGTAATTTTTCGGCCTGAAGCGGGTCAAGTCCCAGTCGGCGAAAAATCTGCTTTGCGGAATAGTCGTTACCCAAATCGCTGGCGTTAAGGACAGTCTTCCTTTCCCAATCGACGAAACTCAGGTCGTTGGGGAGTGCGCCCGAACCGCCGTAGGGTGAAACGGCAATTTGTTC
>JAMFRX010000705.1 GCA_026224995.1 Puia dinghuensis | reverse complement strand
GCTAAACGCTATGTCTATCCGAAGGGCGGCATCTCCTGGAACCTAACTAAGAGCGGCATCGTCCCGGATGGTTTTTTCAATAACGTGAAGCTCCGCGCCGCTTATGGGCAGGCCAACAACGTGCCGCCTTATGGTGTTAAGTTCACGGCCTTAGGGATCTCGAATATCGCGGGCAATCCCGGGGTGCTCGTCAACCCGCAGGAGGGTGAACCCAATATCCTGCCCGAGCGGCAGAAGGAATTTGAGACGGGAATCGACTTCAGCGTGCTGCATGACAGGCTGGGCTTCGTCCTGACCTATTATGATAAGGCCATCGACGATTTCCTGATGCAGACTGCCCCGCCGGCCTCTTCGGGATTCTCCAGCGCCTGGATAAATGCCGGCAACCTGCGCAACAGGGGTGTGGAGCTGGGTTTGAACGCCCGGCCCGTTCAGACGAAACATGTGGTCTGGAATACTTCCGTGAACTTCTGGTTCAACAGGTCATTGGTGACCAAGTTCACGATACCTCCCGTACCCCAGGGCTCTTTTGGCTATGTGCTGGGATCGTTCCAGATCGAGCAGGGTAAGAGCGCTACCCAGATCTTAGGCCTCGACGGCACGGGCGGTGTCAGCAAACTGGGGGATGCCGAACCGACCTTCCAGATGAATACGTACAATGAGATCACCTTCTTCGACAGGCTGAGCCTGCGGTTCCTCTTGCATTGGAAGGAAGGCGGGCAGAATGTCAACCTGACCAACCTGGAGAATGACTTTGGCGGCACCAGCGCCGACTATGACAAGGTCACCAACAAATTAGGCGTACCCGATGGCGTTTACCGGATCATGCAGGTGGGGGTAAATGCGCATCAGTTCGTACAGAACTCGAGCTATCTGCGGTTGCGCGAGATCGGATTGTATTATTCCGTGCCGCACCTGCCTACGACGTATATCAAGGGGATACGTATAGGGGTGTCGCTGAATAACTATCTGACGATCACGAAATACAAATCGTACGATCCGGAAGTCTCCAACTTTGGAACGGGCTTCTCGAGCAATGTAGACGTCGATCCTTATCCGGCATCCAAACGTGCGGATTTTCATGTGGCCTTAGATTTCTAAAAATTATCAAAAAATATTATGAGAAAAAATATTATTTGGTCGCTGTTCTGTCTCTCGCTGTTCGTTTGTTCGTGCAAGAAGGACTTTGGCGATCTTAATCAGGCCACCGTGCAGGCTTTTACCAGCGATGCCACGGAAGGGGAGCTCAACAACCTGGTGAGCGGAACGGAATCGGGCATGCGTAACAGTGTGGCCTTATACCTGGATGATATCGGCATCATCAGCAGGGAGATGTACCATTTCTCGCCCTCCGAGCCCCGGTATGTGACGGACCTGTTGGGGGCGAGCGGCGCCACTTTGAATAACAGCACTTTTTACATCACCAATACCTGGGCTTCGCGTTACCAGGATGTGAAAAATTGTAATGTGCTTATTTCGGCGGCGACCAACTCCACCACCATTACGGCTGCGCAGCGGAGCGGGTATATCGGCTTTGCACAGACCATCAAGGCGTATCAGTTGTTGATGAATCTCAATCTGACCGACAGCAATGGCATTCGCGTGGATGTGGCCGATCCCAATAACCTCGGACCTTTCGTGAGCTATGCCAATGGGCTGGCGGCGATCTCGGCTTTGCTGGACTCGGCAAAGACGCAGCTGACCGGTGCTTCGGTGGCCTTTACCCTGGCGGGTTTCGGCAGCTACAGCGATGCTCCCGGGTTGATAAAGGTCAATCGGGCGCTGGCGGCCCGGGTAGATGTGTACCGGCAGCTCTGGAGCGCCGCGTTGATGGACCTGAGCGCGTCGTTCTTCGCGCTGCATGGCAGTCTGAGCGATGGCGTCTTCCACGTCTATAGTACGGGGTCGGGGGATCAGCTGAATACCTTTTACATTCCGCAGAACACTACCGGAGAGGTGCGGGTAGCGCATCCGAGCTATGCGGCGGATATAGAGGCCGGTGATGACCGGATAGGGAAGGCGACGGTGAGGACGTCTGTGGCGTCGTTACAGGGTCTTTCGAGCAACCGGGATGTTTGGGTTTATACGACGAGCACCACTCCTATTCCTATTGTCCGCAATGAAGAGCTCATCCTCATCTATGCCGAAGCCAATATCCAGCAATCGGACTTTGCCGATGCGGTGACGGCCATCAACATCATCCGGACGGCGCATGGTCTGGGAGCTTATAGCGGGGCCACGACGCAGGCGGCTTTGTTGACGGAGATGCTGAACCAGCGGCGGTATTCGCTGTATTGCGAGGGGCATCGGTGGCTGGATCTTCGCCGATATAACCTGTTGGGGACGGTGCCTATCGACAGGACGGGGGATCAGGTGTGGACGGAGTTTCCGTTACCGGTATCGGAGCAGCAGTAATTCGCTGCTGACATACTGTTGTCATACAATGGCAGTAGCTTTGAGTATGACTAGTAAAGACATCATCGCCCGGCGATTGGAAGCGCAGGGTATCGTTGGAGCCGGGTTCGCCGATGCCGAGGCGGCGGTGAGATGGATGGGCTGTATGCAGGCCCAGGATTTCGCCATGGCGAAGTGGGCGGTGGGGCTACGGGCGTCGGGACTGACGGAAGCGCAGATAGACGAAGACTTTAATGCCGGGAAGGTTTTGCGGACACATGTGCTGCGGCCGACCTGGCATTTTGTTTTGCCCGTCGATATCGGCTGGATGCTGAAGCTGACGGGTCCCCGGATCAAGCAGTTCAGCAAGCCCATGCATCGTCAACTGGGTATAGAGGAGGCTGTACTTCGTCGCAGCAGGAAGATATAGGTAAAGGCGTTGGAAGGAGGGGCGGCTTTGACGCGGCAGGAGCTCGTGGGACTGTTCCGGCGGGCGAAGATCAACACCGATGATATCCGGATGAGCTTTTTGTTGTTGGATGCGGAGCTGGAAGGGCTGGTGTGCAGCGGGCCGAGGAAGGGGAAGCAGTTTAGCTATATGTTGATGGAGGAAAGGGTGGGGATGTCGGCCGGGACCGCACAACGGCCGCTGGCCCTGGAGGGGGATGCGGCTATCGGGGAGCTGGCGGGGCGGTATTTCAGGAGCCGGGGACCGGCTACGCTGCAGGACTTCTCCTGGTGGTGCGGGCTGACCCTGGGGCAGGCCAGGCGGGGATTCGAGCTGGTGAAGGGGGAATTGGAATGCGCCGTCGTGAATGGACAGGCGTATTGGTTCTCCGGGGAGGCGGTGGGAAAGGCTGTGCCGCCGGTGCTGCTGTTACCGGCGTATGATGAATATGCGGTGGCTTATAAGGATCGTTCGGATCTGTTGACGGAGGAATATGCCAAGGCGAGCTTTAATGGATTGAAGCCGGTGGTAGTCGTAAATGGACGAGTTGCGGGCATGTGGAAGCGAGGGTTGGAGAAAGGGAAGATGGTCGTGGAGGTGAAGTCCTTTGGGGGATTGAGCAAGGGGAACCGGGTGTCGGTGGAGCGGGCGGCCAGGAAGTTCGCGCTGTTTGCGGGGAGCAAGGAGGCGGAGGTAAGGCTATAAGCGCCTATAGGCAAAATCCTTATCTTTAGTGAACATGAAAAAACTAATTCTTCTCTGGTTCCTACCAGCAATTACTATTTGCGCACATGCGCAGCTGAGCCCTGCCGAGAAGAAGACCGTAGCCTGGGTAAACGGGCATATGGATGCGGCCATGCAGCTGCTTATCAATTCCGTGAACATCAACAGTGGGACGCTCAATATCGCGGGCGTGAAGAAAGTAGGGGCGCTTTATGCGCATGAGCTCGAGAAGCTGGGGTTCACCATCGAATGGGTGAATGAGCCCGACTCGCTGCATCGGGCGGGGCATCTGGTGGCTACGCACGTAGGGAAGAAGGGGAAGAAGCTATTCCTCATCGGGCATCTGGATACGGTGTTCGAGCCGGATATGCCTGCCGGGCCGTATACCGTTTTGAATGACAGCACTGCTACGGGTCAGGGGGTCAACGATATGAAGGGAGGCGACGTGGTTATCATCACCGCCCTGGCGGCTTTACAGGCCAATGGGCTATTAAAGGATATGAATGTGGTCGCCTATTTTACGGGCGATGAAGAGAAGTCCGGTGTGCCGCATGCGCTGGCCCGGAAGGACTTCATCGAGCGGGCGAAGAGCTGCGATATCGCGCTGGGTTTCGAGTCCGCTGGAGGGTTGGATCATGTAGTAGCTGCGCGGCGCGGGGCCAGCGGCTGGTTCCTGGATGTCACGGCGCAGACGGGGCATTCCGCGATGGTCTTTGCGGAAGGGCATGGGGACGGGGCTATCTATGAGGCGGCGCGGATACTCAATACTTTCAGGGAGCAGCTGAGCAGCGAGCCATATCTCACTTTCAATCCGGGACTTATAGTAGGTGGTTCCGAGATCAATGTGGACCCGCAGGACACCAGAGGGGTAGCGACGGGTAAGACGAATATCATTTCGCCTGCGTGTAAGGTCTCGGGGGACTTACGGTTTCTGCGGGAGCCGCAGAAGGATTCCGCGCGGGAGAAGATGCGGGCTATTGTGGCGGCTTCTTTACCTGGTACGCATGCTACGATCCGCTTTAGCGATGGGCTGCCGTCGATGGAGCCGACGCCGGGTAATCTGCGGCTTGTGGGTGAGGTGGACAGGCTGTCGAAGGACATGGGATGGGGCCCTACGGGGTATGATGATCCGGCTGTAAGGGGAGCGGGCGATATCAGCGACGTGGCGCATTATATGGACTGTCTTGACGGGCTGGGCGCTTCGGGGCGGGGAGCTCATCAGGCTGGGGAGACGATAAATTTAAAGCAGTACCCACTGCTCATACAGCGGGCAGCGGTACTGCTTTATAGATTAGGTGGCTAGAGACGCCGTTCGGGGCCGGGCCATACCAGCTGCCGGTCGCCGCCGGTGAATTCCAGCATCCAGCCGGGGTATTCGGGTGGCAGCTTGCTGACCTCGTCGAGCTTTTTCAGCTCATCCGGCGTGAAGGCCACGTCGACCGACTTGAGGTTATCTTCCAGCTGGTTCATATTGTTGGCGCCGATGATCACCGAGGTGACTACGGGTTGGTGCAGGAGCCAGGACAGGGCCAGCTGCGGCACTGACGACTTCTTTGCCTGGGCCATCGGGTCGAGGATATCGAGGATATCGAAGGCCCTTTCCTTGTTGATAGGGGGGAAGTCGAAGGCCGTGCGTCGCGCGCCTTCCACGCCTTTGCCGTCGCGTTTGTATTTACCGCTGAGCAGGCCGCCGGCCAGGGGGCTCCATACGAGGAGGCCGACCTTTTGGTTCAGGAGCAGGGGGACGAGCTCCCTTTCCAGGTCTCTGCCGGCGATCGTATAATAGGCCTGGAGGCTCACGAAGGAGGCTACGCGAGTGTACGTCGCGAAATCCAGGGCCTGCGCCAGCTGCCAGGCGGCGAGGTTGCTGGCGCCGATGTAGCGCACTTTACCTGATTTTACGAGGTCGTCGAGGGCCCAGAGGGTTTCCTGCCAGGGCGTGAGGGCGTCGAAACTGTGGATCTGGTAGAGGTCGATGTAATCCGTTTGCAGGCGTTTGAGGCTGGCTTCTACCTGCGAGAGGATGTGCTTACGCGTCAGGCCGCTGTCGTTCGGCCCTTTGCCCATCTGTCCTCTGACCTTGGTGGCGATGACGAGCTCGTCGCGGCTGAGGCCGAGGTTTTTTATCGACTGGCCCGTGAGCTCTTCCGACCAGCCTTCCGAGTAGACGTTGGCGGTGTCGATGAAATTGATGCCGGCGTCTACCGATCTTTTGACGACGGTGTCGACAGCCTGCTGGTCGAGGGAGCCGATGGCTTTGGCCCAGCCTTTTCCGCCAAAGGTCATCGTGCCGAGGCAGAGCTCGGAGACCCTGAGTCCGGTGTTTCCTAGTAATCTGTACTTCATATTATTTTTTTTAATTGATTTTTAATCCGTGATAAAAGGGAAGCGGGCGTTCACATAATCGGGCTTTTGGAGCTGCACTTTCAGGTTCTCGAAGGATTCCACGGGACCCTTGGTGACGAACAGGTTGAAGAGCCATGCCGGAATGTCGCCGCCAGGGTCCATGCGCAGCGTATATTCCACCCTGATATGGTCTTTTTTTATGGGCGTGATGACCCATTTGCCATCTGCGCGGGATACCCTGATGATGTCTTTTTTTGCCGGGACATAATCCGGGAAGGTAGGTCCGTCGATGGTGACGACGTGGGTATTGGGATCCTGCGATACCCGCAGCAGGGCGATGAAATCGCGGTTGGATACGGGCCAGGGCAACTTGACCTCGGAATAATAATAGAGTTCGGATGGGGAGATGCGTTTCAGGAGGACGGAAGATTTTGTAGCATAGACCCATTGCGCGCCGGTGTTGACGTCGAGCAGGACGGCGACTAGTTGGGAGAGGGTAGCGTCCAGCTCCAGCTCGACCTTGATGGCTTTGAATTTGCTATCGGGGAACGTGCGGGTGTATACTTTAAGGCCCTGCTTATCGGTCTTTAGGTCCCAGTCTGATTGGGCGTAGCCAGTGGTCGTGCCGGGGAACAGTAGAAATAGTAAAGCCAGTCTGTTGATCATACGGGCTAAAACAACCGGTCAACCACAATGGTTTAAGCCAAAAAATGAATATATTTGGTCGTAACCGCCCCAATATGATCAAACACAGAGGGAGTACTACCGCAATTGCCGCGTTCCTATTGTTTTTAGCAGCTTGCCAGGGCGACAAGAAGGGCGCCCGCGCGCCCGCGGCGCCGCAGACCTATAGCGAGCTGACCCTGGGACCGCGGTCTACCACCATCTACAATGATTTTCCTGCTACTATCGAGGGTATAGAGATCGTTCAGCTCCGGCCGATGGTGGATGGCTATCTGGAGAAGGTCTATGCGCCGGAGGGCGCCAATGTCACCAAGGGGGAGCTGCTTTTTAAGATCCAGAATCCGGTGTATGACGAAGCCGTCGTCACGGCCAAGGCGGCGGTCCGGAGTGCGCAGGCGAATGTGGATGCCGCCA
Source organism: Puia dinghuensis (assembly GCA_026224995.1). Taxonomy (GTDB): domain Bacteria; phylum Bacteroidota; class Bacteroidia; order Chitinophagales; family Chitinophagaceae; genus Puia; species Puia dinghuensis_A. Next base: position 539 of record JAMFRX010000705.1, on the reverse strand, counting down.
AGATGAATGTGGAGAAGGTCCGGCCGCTGGTGGAGAAGGATATTGTGAGCAAATATGAGCTGCAAGCCGCGCAATTCACCCTTCAATCGCAGGAGGCGGCCCTTGACCAGGCCAATGCGGCCCTGCGCAATGCGCAGACCAATGTGGGCTATACGACGCTGCGCAGTCCCATTACCGGGGTCATGGGGTCGATACCCTATAAGATAGGAGACCTCATCAGCAGCACCACCTCCAGTCCCCTCACCAGTCTTAGCCGGATCGACCAGGTCTATGCCTATTTCGCCCTCAGCGAGAAGCAGCTGCTGAACCTGAGCAACAGAATTCCGGGCGCCACGCTGCAGGACAAGCTGGATCATCTGCCGACCGTATCCCTGGTCCTGGCGGACGGCAGCGCTTATCCGCAGAAAGGCAAGCTGAAGACGGCCAGCGGGTTTATCAGCACCGGGACGGGGACGGTGAGCCTGAAGGCCCAGTTCGTCAATCCGACGGGGCTTATCCGCAGCGGGGCCAGCGCCGTGGTGCGGGTGCCGCGGACTATC